>JACROO010000135.1 GCA_016214355.1 Nitrospirota bacterium
CGATGATAAACTTAAGGCTGAGGCTAATTCTGAGTGCCCTGAATTTTATTAATAATTTCTTTAATTTATGCATGAAATAATAAAGACAACGGAATAAAGGGCTTAATTTTTAATCTGATAAATGATTGTAAAAATTTACAGTGTAGTAAGTCAAATTGCTGTTTAGTACTGCTGTACATACCACGCGATATTATGAAAGATTATCACGTAGGAAAAGACGGGCATTAAAGTTTCTTTTATTACAGCGGCGTTTCTTTAATTTACACTTTTTGACAGGCAAGATTAGGTAAAGCAACTTATGTCAAGGTGGTTCAGTATTCTTATCCTTACACCAGTACAGCTTTTAAACATCTTCATCTTCTGAATATCACACAATTAGTGAGAACCATGAATAAGGACCGGCAGGCACCTTACACACACATATAATGCCTCTCCCTTGTGTTCACAAGGGATTAACACAATCTCACTGCTTGTACATCCACAGTTTAAACACTTATGCTCCATTGTTCCCCCCATTGAGTTCTTTAATTTCCTTCACTATCCTGTCAGTGTCCATATTGTGCATTGTAGCACCAAAGGCAATTGTCTCCATATTTATACCCGGGCATGTAAAACAGCCTGAGCCAAAGTACTTTCTAATAACAGCCTCGGCGCCGGGAACCGCCTTAATGACATCCCCTATTACTGTATTTTTTGTCACATCAATCTTTGTTTCCATTTTTTCCTCCTTTCTTTAGCTTACGTATTGTCAAAATTAACCACAGAGAACACAGAGAAATGCTTTAATATCAAAGAGGCATAAAACATTTCACTCCATCCCGCTCTGCGCTCTCAGATTTATTTTTTTAACTACGCAGTCTTTTGTCATTCCCGTGTAAACGGGAATCCAGAAATCATTGATAAAAACATACTTAATCATGTTCCTACTGGATTCCTGCTGGAGTTTACCCCGTACTTGATACGGGGCAGGAATGACAAATTGAGAACACTGAGAAATTCTCTGTGGACTCTGTGGTTTCATTTTTTCTTTCCAGTTTTCATGAAAGTTTTGACATTGCCTACTACAAGTCTAACCCAGATTCTGAATGCAGTCTATGATTTAAATCATAAGATTACTTGTCAGCCGGTTTAATGGTCTTGATAATATTAAAGGCAAAAAGAACAACTGCCGTTAAAGAAGACAGTGCTGAAATCATCAGGAGCACCTCTGAAAAAGGCCTCGCAATCTGCCTTAAAACCAATGGCCAGCATATTGCCATCCCCAGAAGCCCTGTATTGGCAAGCCAGAATTGGATTCTAATAATAGACTGGCTGTATATATGCACTCCGCTGAATCTCGGCAGGATATGATACCCAATCCCGTAAATCATCATAGACATAAATCCAAGCAGATTTAAATGCGCATGTGAAGAAATATAGTAGCCCGACTCATCGGGCCATAAAAGCATACAGAAACCAACCAGGGCGCCGGCAGCAAAATAAAAAACACTCATCCTCAGATACCAGACAATTATCCGTTCCATAGCATCACCTTAAATAAATACGTGTTTTACACTTGCTCTACTGATTTAACTTCAGGCACCTCTTGTTTCAGAAGGGCTTCAATGCCGTTTTTAAGAGTAACTATAGACATGGGGCACGACCCGCATGCGCCGACTAATTTCACCTTTACCACGCCGTCAGGTTCAACATTAACAAGTTCCACATCGCCGCCGTCCCTCTGAAGCATAGGCCTTATCTTCTCCAGCACAGTCTTTACTTTTTCAATCATGTTTCCTCCTTAAAGGTTAGCAGTCTTGCAAACCTTTATTTTCAATTATACGACTTGTTATTTTTAAGTCTATGACTTTTATCATATTGGCATAATTATAATGTTTATTGGTAATTTTGGCTAATTTTTTATTGTTGTTTGTATATAAATATTTCTTCCCGTCATAAAAAATAAAATATTTTGTATAATACATTATTTACAGGGTTTTTATGAGAGTGGTATTGCAATGGATATAAATCGTTACCTCAAAAGAAAACAAGAACTTATTGACGGCTTTCTCAAGGAGTATACTGCTAAGAATAAAAATAACTCCTGTCCAAAACGCTTGTACAGGTCAATGGATTATTCATTAATGGCAGGGGGAAAAAGGGTAAGACCTATCCTTGCGATTGCGAGCCATGAGGCATTAAGCGGCAGGTCAAAAAACATCCTCCCCATTGCCTCTTCCCTTGAGCTTATCCATACTTATTCCCTGATACATGATGACCTCCCTGCGATGGATAACGATGATATGAGAAGGAATAAACCAACCAATCATATAGTGTTCGGAGAAGCCACTGCAATACTTGCCGGTGATGCCCTGCTTACAGATGCCTTCGGCATAATTTCAGGGCTAAAAGAAAACCCCCGGACTCTGATTAATGTGCTCGGTGAATTAACACATGCCTGCGGACCTCAGGGCATGGTCGGAGGACAGACAGTAGACATACTACTTGAAGGCAAAAAGGCAAAGAAAAGCGACCTTCTCTATATTCATACACGTAAGACCGGCGCACTTATACGCGCATCTGTACGTATAGGGGCACTAACAGCAAGGGCGACTCAAGGAAAACTTAACGCACTGACAAAATACGGAGAAAATGTCGGACTTGCATTCCAGATTATTGATGATATCCTGGATATAACAGGCACGAACAGTGAGCTCGGAAAATCTGTAGGGACTGATATTATCAGGGGGAAAAATACATATCCCTCAGTTTTCGGCATTAAAAAATCCATGCAAGATGCAGAAAACCTCATAAAAAAATCCCTTGCGGCAATCAGGGACTTTGACGACAGGGCAGAACCTTTAAGAGAAATTGCAAAATACATTTTAAGGAGGCGTAATTAAAAATCATGCTTCTTAAAAAAATAAAAAGCCCGCAGGATTTAAAAAAGCTCTCAATCCCTGAACTGAAAGAACTTGCCGGGGAATTAAGGGAAATAATTATTGAGAGGGTCGCTCTAAACGGAGGACACTTAGCATCAAACTTAGGCGTCATTGAGCTGACCATTGCACTGCATTATATCTTTGACTCCCCTGTGGACAAGATAATATGGGACGTAGGCCATCAATCATATGCCCATAAGCTCCTCACAGGAAGGGCAGAACTCTTTTCATCGCTCAGGCAGTACGGGGGCATCTCAGGATTTCCAAAGATAGGGGAAAGCCCTCATGATGCCTTCGGGACAGGGCACAGCTCCACCTCTATATCTGCTGCGCTCGGAATTATTGAGGCAAGAGACCAGTTGAAAAAGGATTTCAAGGTAATAGCCGTTATAGGCGACGGTGCCATGACTGCAGGGCTTGCATTTGAAGGCTTAAATTATGCAGGACACCTGCAGAAAAACCTCATTGTCATACTGAATGATAACGAGATGTCTATATCGCCGAATGTCGGGGCACTGTCTGCATATCTGAATAAATTAATGACAGGAGAGCTGTATACAAAATTCAAAAAAGAGACACGCCTGCTCTTAGGACGCATCCCGAAAGTAGGAGAGCCGATGATCAGGATGGCTGAAAAGGCAGAGGGCACGGTAAAGGGCTTTTTTGTCCCCGGTATGCTGTTTGAAGAGTTCGGGTTTGAATATGTAGGTCCGGTAGACGGGCATAAGATTGACACCCTTATTGAAACCCTTGAACGCTTCAAAGACTTCCCCAGACCTGTCCTGCTCCATGCAATAACAAAAAAGGGGAAAGGTTATGTTCCGGCAGAAAAAAATCCATGCCTCTTTCACGGCATAGGGCAATTTGATATTGAGACAGGCGACCAGTTACCATCCACAAATCCTACATTCAGTGATGTGTTCGGCAGTTGCCTTGTCAGGCTTGCAAAAGATGATAACCGCATAGTTGCCATAACAGCAGCAATGACAGAAGGCACAGGCCTTACGGAATTTGCAAATGCATTCCCAAAGAGGTTTTACGATGTTGGCATTGCAGAACCCCACGCAGTAACCTTTGCTGCAGGACTTGCAGTTCAGGGGTTAAAACCTGTTGTGGCAATATATTCCACATTTCTGCAAAGGGCATATGATGAGATTGTGCATGACGTGTGCCTGCAGAACCTTCCTGTGGTATTTGCAATTGACAGGGCAGGCATTGTCGGAGAAGACGGTCCAACTCATAACGGCGCCTTTGACCTCTCATGCCTGAGGCATATTCCAAATATGGTTATTATGTCGCCAAAGGACGAAACCGAATTTCAGGATATGCTGAAAACCGCTGTCTCTTACGACGGACCCTGCGCAGTCAGATACCCGAGAGGACGGACATCTAAAATCCCGGAAGACAGGGAGTCCAGAAAAATCCCTATAGGGAAATCAGAAATCCTGAGAGACGGCAAAGATGTCCTGATTATTTCCATCGGGACTTCTGCCGCACCATCTTTGCGTGCCGCAAAAATCCTTGAAGAAATAGGAATCAGTGTATGCGTAATCAATGCAAGATTTGTAAAACCGCTTGATACCGCCCTGATAGGAAGTCTGGCAAGAGAAATCAAGCATGTCATCACAGTAGAGGAAAACACCATTGAAGGCGGTTTCGGGAGTGCAGTGTTAGAACGCTTGTCAGAGCTTGACATCAATGGCTTGAAAATAAAAAGGATTGGACTACCTGACAGATTTATTGAACACGGCTCTCAAAGCCTGCTGAGAAAAAAGCTCGGCTTAGATGCAGAAGGGATTGCGGGAGCGGCATTAGAGTTAATCGGAGAAAAAGCAAAGGGGCTAAGTGCTGTAGATACTAATTAGAGAATGCATTCTCCCCGCAGTCCCGATGCTCCGGGATAGGGTATCCTGAAAATAATGCAAAGCATTTTTTAAAAGCTATCAATAGATATATTGCAAAAACACCTTCATAGATACTACAGTTACAACAAAGAATGCTGCCGTGTTAAGTTAACATTCAGACGAGAATTCTCTTTGCATAAAATATATTTAAAAAATTTGACATTATGAAAAAAATCCGTCTTGACAAACTACTGCTTGAAAAAGGTCTCACCGAAAGCAGGGAAAAGGCGCGGGCATTGATATTGGAAGGGAAAGTTCTTGTCAACGGTATCAAGGTTGATAAGGCAGGGGCACTTATAAAAAATGACGCATCCGTAGAGATACTGCAAAAGATGCCTTATGTAAGCCGCGGAGGATTAAAAC
>JACROO010000128.1 GCA_016214355.1 Nitrospirota bacterium
CATATACAGAATAAAACTTAAAGGAACAACTACCTACAGATAACAAGAGCAACCTGAAACAAATCCCCTGCAAGACTTCCCTAATTAATGAGCATGAACATGTGTCCCTAATATTATTCTCTGCGTCAGTTACTAAAGGCTTTTACAAGGATTGCAAAGAAATTTCCTGATGCCCGCATCACTGAATCCCTTTGGAGATTTCAGGTTCTGAGTGAAATCTGAAGGAAATAGAGTTAATTTGTGTCTGATGCCGACTATTCGGCAGAGTTTAAATTAACTCCCTGAAGGTTGAAAGAAGAACCGTAGAGAAAGCTCCGAGGGCCAGTTTCTTTGGTTACTTTCTTGCTGGTCAAAGAAAGTAACTCCGTCGGCAAGACAACACGGGGTTTGGGGCAGCGCCCCATATTCAAAAAATTAAAAACTGAGTTTACAAGTGTTGTACACTCTAATATTGACTATTGCAATTTTTACCCCCCGACCCTGTGAAGCTTCATGATATTAGTTTTTCCGCCGAGAGCAAATGGAGAGGTTGCTATTATTACAATTGAATCGCCCTTCCTAACAAAGCCTTTTTTAAGCAGCGCCTTCTCCGACTCAGAAATCATTTCATCTGTACTGCGGGGAAATTTCATGATTTGCGGGGTTATTCCCCAGTAGAGATTCATCTTTCTGCGGATATCCTCCTTAACAGTGAACCCAATAATCGGAACCCCGGGCCTGAATTTTGATACAAGAAGCGCTGTGAAACCCGAGCGGCTGAAGGCAGCTATTGCCTTCGCCTTTATATCCATTGCCGAGAGACATGCCGTCTCGGCAATAGCCTGTGCAAAGGTTTTTGAAACAATGTTTGTAAGATGGTTTTTAAGTTCGTGTGTCTCTGTAAAGTTGATAATCCTCTCCATCATTTTTAGTGCCGCAACAGGATATTTGCCCATAGCTGTTTCAGCGGAAAGCATAAGGGCATCTGTCCCATCCAGCACTGCATTTGCAACATCTGCTGCCTCTGCCCTTGTAGGCCTCATGTGCTCTGTCATGGATTCAAGCATCTGCGTGGCAGTTATTACAGGTTTCATTGCCTTATTCGCCTGCTTTATCAAAGTCTTCTGAATAAGAGGTACCTTTTCTGGAGGAAGTTCCACCCCTAGGTCGCCTCTCGCAACCATAATGCCATCAGAGACCTCAAGTATCTCAGCAATATTTTTAATCGCCTCGGGTTTTTCAATCTTTGCAATTATAGGTATATTCGCATTGTGATCCCTCAACCAGCCCTTAATATTTAGAATATCCTCCTTTGACCGCACAAAAGACATAGCAACATAATCAACACACATCTTTACACCAAATTCAAGGTCTTTTTTGTCTTTCTCGGTAAATGTGGGTGCTGAGATTTTAACGCCGGGGAGATTTACACCTTTCCTCTCTCTTACAAGTCCCCCCTCAATAACCCTTGTAACCAATCTGCCTCTTGCCTTTTCTACAACCTTCAACTGAAGCAAGCCATCATCTAAAAGGATTTTGTCTCCTAATCTTGCATCATTAATAAGATTGGGGTATGACACTGAGAGTTGCTTGCTATTGCCTTCAAGGTCTTTATCGGTGATAAGAGATAAAGTTGAGCCTTTCTTAAGTATGGCAGAGCCGCCCCTGACTGAGCCAATCCTGATTTTAAATCCACCTAAATCCTGAAGTATAGCAACAGGTGAATTATATTTTATGGAACCCTCTCTTATTGTTTCAATTGCCCTTTGATGCTCATCATATCTGCCGTGAGAAAAATTTAATCGGGCCACATCCATTCCATTCTTTATTAACTCAAAAATCATTTTTTTTGAGTTGCTTGAAGGACCTATAGTGCACACTATCTTTACCCTGTTAGAAAGAAAACCTCGCCCGAGCCCAGTTAGAGATCTATCTCTAAACGGAGCAAGCTTTCTAACAGGGTTTACCCTACGCATTACTCCACTCTACCGCCCTTCCCTTTTGACATAAAGCATGTCTCTGCCAGTTTTCACCTTTTTCCTTAAAATCAGAGCGGTAATGCGCTCCGATACTGCCTTCTCTTAAAAGTGCTGACTCTACAATCAGGTTGGCAGTTGTAAGCATGTTCTTCAGCTCAAGCTCTGCCCTTGATGTGAATCCTGCCTTAAGTATAGAATCCCATTCCCTCAGTTTTTCTTTCGCCGTTGTTAATGACTCTTTGCATCTTATAATCCCGACCTTATTCCACATCAGCCGTCTGAGAGAGCTTCTAATTTTCTCAATGTCAATTTTTGAATTTTGAATTTTGAATTTTGGAATTTTTAAACTTTTTGGAACTCTTAACTCAGAACTCCCCGCCCTCGCTCCGCGAAGCGGGGCGGGCTCAACTCTTAACTCAGATGCCGCCTTTCCCGCCCTTGCACCATATACCATCCCTTCAAGAAGGCTGTTTGAGGCAAGACGGTTTGCACCGTGGACACCTGTGCATGCAGCCTCGCCTGCAGCAAAAAGACCATTGATGTTGGTTTCACCGTTAAGACCGCTTTTAACACCGCCCATAATGTAATGGGCAGCAGGGCACACTGGTATTAAATCCTCTGTTATGTCAATGTCAAACAGAAGGCATGTTGAATAAATCCCGGGGAAGCGTCTTTTGACAAAATCTTTATCAAGATGCGTCAGGTCAAGATAAACATGCTTTGCCTTTGTCTTGACCATCTCAGAAATAATCGCCCTTGTCACAATGTCCCTCGGTGCAAGCTCTGCCATTTCGTGATACTGAGGCATAAAGCGTTTGCCATGAATATTTTTTAAAATTGCACCCTCGCCCCTCATTGCCTCACTTAACAAGAACTGCGGGGCAGAAGGGGAATAAAGTGTTGTAGGGTGAAATTGTATGAATTCCATGTCATCAAGCACAGCGCCTGCCCTGTATGCGATTGCTATGCCGTCACCTGTTGCAATCAGCGGGTTTGTCGTCCTTGAATAAAGCTGTCCTGCGCCGCCTGTTGCAAGTATCACAGCCTTTGCATAAATAGGGATGACCTCTTTATCTTTGAGGACAACGGCGCCAACACACCGGTTGTCTTCAATAATTAAATCTGTGGTAAATGCAAAGTCATATCTTGATACACTCGGGAAGGTGCGGACTTTTTTGATAAGCACGCGCTCAAGCTCTTTGCCGGTAGAGTCGCCATGGGCATGAAGAATCCTTCTCCTTGAGTGAGCTGCCTCTCTTGTAAATGCAAGCCTGCTTCCTTCCCTGTCAAATTCTGCGCCCCATGAGATAAGCTCAAGGATAACCGCAGGTCCTTCTTCAACAAGCACCTTGACTGCCTCCTCTTTGCACAAGCCGTTGCCTGCCTTTATTGTATCCCTGTGATGAATCCCGACCTCATCCTCATCGCTCAATGCAACGGCAATCCCTCCCTGTGCATATCCTGTGCTGCTTTCTGCAGGCTTGTCTTTGGTGAGGACAACGACACTGCCTTTCGGGGCAACTTCTATCGCCGCCCTAAGCCCGGCAACCCCGCCGCCGATTATAAGAAAATCCGCTGTTTTTACCGATCTGGGCATAAGTGAAATATAAAGGGATTTAAGGATTAAGTCAACAGTTTGCATATAACACAACTTGACCATACATAGCCCATTGTGTTAGAAAAAACAATGCAGCCAAAACAAAAGCTTCTTGCAGAAATACCATCTGTTGACGAATTATTAAAAAGTCCCTATGGAGCAAAGTGGCTTGAGGCTTATCCCCGGAAAACCGTCATCAGGGCAGTAAGGGAGACGCTTGATAGAAAACGGAAAAAAATATTAGCCGGACAATCAGCAGAATTGTCAGGCGATGAAATTACGCGCAGCATTGAAAATAAAATCAAAGAACTTTCAGCCTATAAGCTGAAACCCCTGATAAATGCAACAGGCGTGGTAATTCATACGAATCTTGGAAGGGCTGTACTTTCAGGCAGGGCAATTGAAAACATGAAATGCCTGGCAGGAAGCTACTCAAACCTTGAATATGAACTCCTGCATGGTAAAAGAGGCAAGAGATACTCGCACATAAAAGACATCCTCAGGGAATTAAGCGGTGCAGAGGATGCGCTTGTCGTGAACAATAATGCTGCCGCAGTGCTCCTCTGCCTAAATACATTTGCAAAAGACAGAGAGGTCGTTGTATCAAGGGGAGAGCTTGTTGAAATAGGAGGCTCTTTCAGGATTCCTGAGGTAATGAGGGCAAGCGGTGCAATCTTAAGGGAAGTGGGTTCCACAAATAAGACACATCTCACTGATTATGGAAATTCCCTATGCGGAAACACCGCGCTCCTTCTTAAAGTCCACCAGAGCAACTATAAAATTACCGGCTTTACTGACGAGGTGCCGCTTGAAGAACTTGCAAAACTTGGCAGGGAATATAAGATTCCTGTGATGGCTGATTTGGGAAGCGGCTGTATGATTGACTTTGAAAAATACGGAATACACGGCGAGCCGTCAGTTCAGGGCATTCTAAAAACAGGCGCTGACATTGTCACCTTCAGCGGAGACAAACTCCTCGGCGGCCCGCAGGCAGGAAT
Organism: Nitrospirota bacterium; assembly: GCA_016214355.1. Taxonomy (GTDB): domain Bacteria; phylum Nitrospirota; class Thermodesulfovibrionia; order UBA6902; family DSMQ01; genus JACROO01. The sequence goes on from JACROO010000128.1 coordinate 4,554, forward strand.
AATACTTGGAAAAGAGAGGTTCATGCAGAAGCTTCAGAAGAATCCTCTTTTAAGGGCTGTAAGGATAGATAAGCTGAGCCTTGCAGCACTTGAGGCAACCCTTATGCAGTACCTTGATGAAGAAAAGGCAGTTAAAGAAATCCCCACGCTCAGGATGCTGACCCAGCCGATTGATGAAATAAAGAAACGCGCAAGAAAGATTTATAACTATTTAAAAAAAGACACCGGCAGTTATGCGGTTATAGAAATCCTCAAAGACCAGTCACGCGCAGGCGGAGGCTCCCTGCCTGAGACAGACTTCCCCACATTTGTCGTGTCCATCAAGCCTTCTAAAACCTCTGTAAATACCCTTGAGAAGCGGCTGCGCGAAGGTGCGCCTCCGGTGATTGCAAGGATTAAAGAAGATGCACTGATAATTGATGCAAGAACAGTGGGGGAGAGAGAGGTTAAGGATTTGGTAAAGTGTGTAAAAGAGGCGTTATCGTAGTCCGGCGTGCTGTTTTACTAAAAAACTCTTTAATCTCCCTATCCAGATATACAGGGATTTCAAGTTTTTCTATTGGCCTGTAAAATTTGCCCTATACAGCTTTTGAAAAATCGTATTCTCTTTTCATAATGTTATCTTCTCCTTTTCAGTATCCCATTCAAACTTCACTATTAATCCTCACTCTGACTATAAGTATAACAAAACTCAAAACTTACTTCCCTTCCACTCTATGAGTCGTAGACAATCTCAATCTCCTGCGCTCTGCCCCTTCAGATAATGTGCCTGCCTTTGTTATTACTTCCCCTCTATCAAGACCTGCTGCCACGTCTTGCGTCGTGAGACGCAGCGGCAAGGGGGATTAAGTGGTGTGTTTTATCATCTTGTGAAATGTCAATTTTGGTGTCTGACCCCACAGACACAGATTTGTTCATGTGACATTTTTCCTATTTTTCTTGGAGCATACTTTGTCAAGAATGTAGACCTAACCCTCTATCCCCCTGTAAGGAATAGCCATCTCTATTAGACACATTTTATACCAAAGTGAAGTAAATTTTCAGATTTTAAACGCGGAGGTTTGGACGAGACTTGCTGAAGCATAGCGAAAGACTGCAAGGCGTCAACTATGGCTGATCTGCTGAAGCGGAAAGGCATTAAAATTAGGTTTTGTAAAAAAATAGTTTCTGATATACTAAATGTATACGAGATGGACCATAAAGTTAGGAGGAAGTTATGTCAGTAGCATTAAAGTTTGACATGCCCGAAGGTGCATTATCTGCTCTTCGGAAAGATCCCACCGAGTTTGCTAAAGAACTGCGTCTTGCTGCTGCGGTTAAATGGTACGAGATGGGAGTCATATCGCAGGAGAAGGCAGCAGAGATAGCAGGCTTGACACGTGCTGAATTTATATTTTCACTGTCTCGTTTTAATGTTTCCCCTTTCCAATATACAGCAGAAGAGATAGAAAAAGAACTACGCAATGCGGATTGAACGTATTGTTGCCAACACCTCTCCATTAATCTGTCTTATTAAAAGTGGGCTTTCAGAATTACTTCCTGCATTGTTTAATGAAATAGTCGTGCCAGACAAAGTACATCAAGAAATTACTGCAAAAGGCGAAATAAATCTCTTATCAATGAAATATCTCAAACAGGTCGGCAATATCGTCATTCCAACAACAGTAGCAGCATGGGATTTAGGTAAAGGAGAAAGTGCTGTTTTAGCATATGCTTTAGCAAATCCTAATTTTTGGGCTGTTATAGATGATCGGGAGGCTCGGAGATGTGCGGTTTCACTGGGATGTCGCTATACTGGCACTATCGGAGTTATTTTGCTTGCAAAAAGAAGGGGCATTATCACTTCTGTAAAAGAGAGCCTAAGTAAGCTTCAGAATGCTGGTCTATGGTTATCAGAAGCATTCATAAAAGAGGTTTGTCGTAAGGCAAACGAAGATTGATAGCTCAAATCCTCAATTTATTCATTTCATCGCTTAACTATTTTAAACACGGAGGTTTGGACGAGGCTTGCTGAAACCGGAGACAGCGCAAAAGAGCAGAAACGTTAAGTCAGGAAAGCATAGTCTTGAAGCGGATCTGCAAGCACCACTCACACCCTTGCCTTCGGTCTTTTGTTTGCCTCAAGTATCTTTTTCCGCAGACGTATTGATTCAGGCGTTACCTCTGCAAACTCGTCTTCCCTGATAAATTCCAGCGCCTGCTCCAGCGTCATCAGCCTTGGCGGTATCAGAAGAATCGCCTCGTCTGTTCCGGCGGCGCGCATGTTTGTTTGCTTCTTTTCCTTTGTGACGTTGACGTCCAGATCATTGTTTCTTGAATTCTCTCCGGCAATCATTCCTTCATAAACAGGTGTGTTCTCTTTTATGAATAATGTTCCCCTTGGCTGCAAATGAAAAAGCGCATACGAGGTTGATTTACCCTCCCTGTCTGAAACGAGCACGCCTGTCTGCCTCTTGGACATTTGCCCGTGCCATGGCTCGTATCCATCAAACAAATGATTAAGCAGCCCCGTGCCTCTCGTGTCCGTGAGAAACTGCGAGCGAAAGCCGATTAAGCCCCTTGAGGGGATTCTAAAATCAATCCTGACCCTGCCGCTTCCATTGTTCTGCATCTTCTGCATCCTGCCTTTTCTCATTCCGACCTGCTGTGTTACCACTCCGACAAACTCCTCCGGCACGTCAATGACCAGCATCTCCATCGGCTCATGAAGGGCTCCGTTTATCTCCTTTGTAATAGTCTCAGGCATTGATACTGCAAGCTCGTATCCTTCGCGCCTCATCATTTCTATAAGAATGGCAAGCTGTAATTCGCCGCGCCCCATGACCTTGAACGCATCAGTGCTGCTGAAGTCCACCTTTATGGAGACATTATATAGAAGCTCTTTTTCAAGGCGCTCCCTCAGATTCCTTGAAGTCACATACCTGCCTTCTTTGCCTGAAAAGGGAGAATTGTTTACGGAGAATACCATTGAAATCGTCGGCTCATCCACTGTTATCCTCGGCAGGGGCTTCGGTCTTTCAGCGTCAGTAATCGTATCGCCGATGTTTATCCCCTCTGTTCCTGCAATGGCAACAATATCTCCGGCGGAGACTTCATTTGCCTCCTTGCGCTCAAGTCCCTTAAATGTGTAAAGAGACGTTATCTTTGTCTTTATCATCTCGCCGCTGCTGTTTATCATTGCCACGGCATCCCCGACTTTTACCTTGCCTGAGAATATCCTGCCTATTGCGAGCCTCCCAACATAGTCGTTGTAGTCAATGTTTGTGACGAGGATCTGCAGGCTGCCGTTCTCGCCGCACTCAGGCGCATGGATTGTATTTAATATCAAATCAAACAGAGGTCTCAGGTTGTGTGATTCTGTGCTGAGATTAATCGTCGCTGTTCCTAATTTTGCATTCGTGTATGCAATGGGGAAGTCCAGCTGCTCCTCTGTTGCATCAAGGTCTATGAACAGGTCGTAGACCTCGTTCAGCACATCCTGAATTCTTGCATCAGGACGGTCAATTTTATTTATCACGAGAATCGGCGGAAGATTGAGCTCAAGCGCCTTTTTCAGGACAAATCTTGTCTGAGGCAGGGGTCCCTCAGAGGCATCAACAAGCAGCAGCACACCGTCAACCATCTTCATTGTCCGTTCAACCTCGCCTCCGAAGTCTGCATGTCCGGGTGTGTCAACGATATTAATCTTCACGCCGTTATATTCAACAGCCGTGTTTTTCGCCATTATAGTGATGCCCTTTTCACGCTCAAGGTCAATGCTGTCCATGACCCTTTCCTGCACGCGTTCATTGGAGCGGAAGATGCCTGCCTGATGAAGCATCCCGTCCACAAGGGTCGTCTTGCCGTGGTCAACGTGAGCGATAATCGCTATGTTGCGTAAATCTTCTCTCTTCATATTTCTTACATTATAATTTATTCTCCGTGTTCTCTTTTATATCCTCTGTGACCTCTGTGGTTGAGACTTTTGCAAGAGCCTCCTCTGTTAATATTTCTTTCCAGCTTATTTGCTATGGAAGAATACTTCCGGGGAGTTTTAGACTGGATATACTATATATTATAAACTATTGCCCAATGACAATGCTATGCTGCAAGGTATCTAAAAATTTTTTATCTCACAGGAAACTGCTCCTTTACAAACCTCACCTCATCCTCCCTGCTTTTAATCTGTCCTTCAAGCCGTGCATCAAGAATTGCCTTGAGGATTTTGTTAAAAAGCGGTCCGGGTTTATATCCCATTTTTTCAAGGTCATTGCCGGTCAGGGCAGGCTTAATCTTCCTCAGCGTTGTAAGGTAAAGAGATATTGCCTTCTTCTGGCTTTTATCAGTTGCCTTTGCCATTGCAAAAAGGATTGTCTGAATGCTTAAGGGCTGAAGTGCATAATAAATATCTTTCTGTGAGGCACTCTGCAGTTTCATGAGCGCCGTTCTTGACTGTTTGATGCCTTCAATAATCTCTTTTTTTGCAGTTGGCGGGACAAAAAGCCTCTGCAGCGCCTTTTCCATGTCCTCAGGCTTAAGCCTCTCAAGAAGCGCCATTAAAAAAAGATGCGACTTGTTTGTCGGCTCTTCAATAAAAAGCAGTTTAAACCATGCTGCTGACTCTTCTATGTTCTCAAATGTCTTTTCAACAGATGCGGTAAGGGCAATCGCCGGATGTATGAACTTTAAAAGGTCTAACTCCGAAAGTCTTTTAACAGCCTTGAGCGGCACTGTCTCAAGGAACAGCATGTTAAGCTCATCGTAAAGCCTTGAGCCGGAAAGTTTTTCAAAGAGGTTTATTTTTACTGCTGTTTTTATCAGGTTAAGTGTGTGCTTGCTTATCTTAAAGCCGAACCTCTCGGAAAACCTGATTGCCCTGAACGCCCTTGTGGGGTCTTCAATAAAGCTCAGGTTGTGGAGGATTCTTATGGTCTTTTCCTTGAGGTCTCTCTGTGCGCCAAAGAAATCAAGGAGCATGCCAAAATCCCTGGAGTTTAACTTTACTGCAAGGGCATTTATTGTAAAATCCCTTCTGTACAGGTCTTTCTTTATTGATGACATTTCCACCTTTGGCAGTGCACCCGGTGATTCATAGTATTCAGTCCTTGCAGTTGCCACATCAAATTTCAAAGAGCCTGTTACAACCACTGCAGTGCCAAACCTCTGGTGGATTTTAACCTTTGCATTGAGTCTCTCACTGATTGCCCTGGCAAACGCTATTGCATCGCCTTCAATCACTATATCTATATCAAAGTTTGTCTCCCCCCTCAGGAGGTCTCTTACAGAGCCTCCTACGAGATAAGCTGGAAAACCAATGCCCTCGGCAACCTCTCCTGAGAGCCTGAGAACATTAAATATTTCCTCCGGGAACTTCTCCTTAACGAGTGATGAAATATTCTTTCCCATTGACGGTTTTTCTCTGAGCTCTTCTCCGTCAAGCCTGCTCTTTCTCATGATATCTTCATAAAGTGACCTCAAAAGGTCAGTCCTCGTAATGGCGCCGGTTATTTCCCTGTTGTTAATCACCACAGGCATAAATCTCTGGTTCTGCTCTATCATGAGGGATTCAACTTCCCTGATGGACGTCTCGGGTCTTACCGTGAGGGCGTCAGTTGTGCAGAACTCATAGACATTGCTTTCCTTAAACCCATGAAACAATGCCATTTCAATTACTTCCCTTGATATAAGCCCTGCATAAGCGCTGCCTTTAAGAACAGGCAGGACGTTTATCCCGTATTTCGTCAGCGTCTGCTCCGCAGTCTTTATCGTGCTGTCCCACTGAATGGTCTTTACAGGCGAGGTCATTATATCCTTTGCAGTCTTTGCAGGCATTATCTTTTCATTCAAAATACCAACGAGCCTTTCCTCAACATCTTCCAGTGATTCTTCTTTTGCAATTGCAGATGATGCTGCCGGATGACCTCCGCCGCCAAACGGCTGCAATATTTCAGATACATTAACTTCTCCTGCACGGCTTCGCGCTATAATATGCACCCTGTCCTCCATCATTACCAGCAGAAAGAGTGCATCAATGTCATCCATGTCTCTGAGTTTATGTGCAAGATAGGCAATATCTCCTATGTATTTTTCTCTTGATGCCTTTGCGATTTTAATCCTTAATCCGTGAATCACGAGGTCGCGCGATGAATGGATAAGTTCATTTAAGAGGTCAATCTCCTCAGTGCCAAGTTCCCTGCTGATGTAACTGGCAACTATATTTAAATTAGCCCCTCTCTGAAGCAGGTAGGCTGCTGCCGTGAGGTCTCTCCCTGTTGTGGACGGGAAAACAAGGGAGCCCGTCTCCTCATAAACCCCCAATGCAAGGACTGTGGCTTCAACAGGCGTTATTTCTATCTTGTTTTCCTTCAGCATTTCAATAAAAATTGTGCTTGTTGCACCGATATGTTCTATAATCTCTTTCTGAGCCTTAATGTCTTCAGGAAGAGAAGGATGATGGTCATAAATGTGAATCATCAAGCCCTTTTTGCCGATGATTTCAGAAAACCTGCCGATCCTGCCGGGATTCCTCACATCCACAAGTATCAAACGCTTTATGTCATCTAAATTGATATCCCTGATTTTTTTAAAATCCGGCACGATATGCGATGCTGACAAAAAATCCCGCACGCCTTTTTCCTGCGAACCGGGGAATACCATCACCGCATCAGGATAAAACTTTTTAGCCGCTAACATTGAGGCCAGCGCATCAAAATCGGCATTGATGTGGGTTGTAATTACGTCCATAGTTTACCCCTGCGATTAAAATTATAACAGATTCTGCATGAATTCAGTCTTAGTAAAGATATGCTCTTGAAGAAAAAGGGTGTTGGGATACTCTAATTACAGAGCGATATGCCTAAACCTGCTTCGCTATTTGTTAAGCATTTTTTTCTTATTTCTGAGGAAAATATATGGACTTTTTCTAAGTTTATTTCTCTATGCATTCCATAAGCTCCTTGAAATACGATTTTGAAAATTCAAAGTAATCCATATATCTTAAACCAATCTCCTCTACGAAATTAAGTCTGAGGTTTTTATCTCTTTCAAAAAGTAAAATGCCTTCATTTATGACTGAGAATTGAAACCCAATTGGTGCGTAGTTTATTACCTTAAAATCCACAGTATAACCAGAGGCTATTCCCAATTCAGAAGACATCTCAAGCTCAAAATCAAATACTGCATCTTCAGGGATAATACAGTAGGCACCAATGTCTATGTCTCTAAATGGAAGGCTTCCAAACGACCCATGGAGATAAGCAAATGAGACCTCAGTGTGCTTTGTGAGAGTAGATATAAGTTTCTGTTTAATTTCCTCTATTTCGTTATTGGTTAATTCAAACCTTTGTTCCATAAGGTTAAGAATACCACAGTGAGGAGACATTGACAAGGCTTAATGAAATGAAGCTCCCCGCTGGTTCAATCTACAAGATTGAACCAGCAATGATTGAACCACCCATTTCTAACCGCTTTCATGCATAAATACTTTCCAACTCCAGCAAGCCCTCATCTCTGTCAGCAGATGAATAAACCCAGTCCTCCGCCTTCCTTACATATCTCTTTCTTACGGGATTATCTTCTATATACCCGGCTTTGCTCATATAGAATTTTTCACCCCTTATAATTTCAGGCATGTTCGTTTGCTGCCAAAACTGATATTTTCCGTCCTTATCAACAAAGAGTTTCAAAATATTCGGTTCGGTTGCCAGAATATTTTTCTTCAGTTCTTTGGATGTGAATGTTTTAAAATCCCTTACAAACCCCGCCATATCATCGGCCTTTGCTATAAGATGAATATGGTTTAGCATAAATACCCAATTGTAAATTAACAACCCTTTATGTTTTTGACAATATTTTAGCGAGTCCAGAAGGATATCCCATCTGTTATGTCTGTCAAACAGGTAATACCATTGCTTGACTGTTAAGGTTAAAAAATATATCTCATTGTTCATATCTTTGTTTATTCGGACTGATGGCAATTTTTTTGTCCTTTCAAATCCAAATAAGTGGTTCAATCTACAAGATTGAACCAGCGAAACAGATGATAATGCATTCTCAACTTCTCAATCCCTCAATCTCTGGCATTTACCCCTCGCTATGCAGTATAAACACCGCCCAGTAAAATGGATTCGGATAAAATTCCCTCAATAATCCTCCATCTCCTCAAGCCTATTTACACCCATGCGCAAGGGGACATAAAAACACGCAGCATTTATCATAACTACCATAAAAAGACTCAAGCATATCTGAACTGTTTCCAATTGTGTAAATGGTCTTCCGGTAAGCTTCGCGTTAAAGTACAAATAAAGGGGCCATCCCTCAAAGAGCACCGTGAGCATCACAAAAAACAATGACAGTACCATGAAAAGCATCCCGCCGAAACCCATTGGAATAGACGCTATATTGTCGTACTTGAATTTCGGATATATGGCTCCAAGTCCGACGGCTAACCCGCCAACAGAAAGCGTCATCAGAAAAATTGTAATCAGCGTAAGGAACATCATAATGCCTTTTATCTCTAATATTAAATTCGTGGTCAGGACAAGGATCTCTGAAAGTATGATAAGAGGGGTCAGCCCTGATATGAGTTTGCTGTATAAGAATTCCTTCATGTTGACAGGGGAAGCCTTGATTATCCAGAAGGTCTGACCCTCAAGGCTCACCGCAGGAAAGAGAAACCTCGCTGCGATTGCAGAAAGCACAAAGCCTGCAAGTGCCAGATTAAGAAATCCTATAAAATTACTGAGGAAAAAAAATGCCCCCGGCAGTGCATTAACCGGCAGCACCTTGAAATTATATACATAGAGAACCACTACAGCCATCAGCAGGAGGAGCTGGGGCCACTGACTGCTGTCTCTTAAAAATATCTTCAGGTCCTTAATCATAAGCGCCCTTCTGAGCTTTGACATATTCCTTGGAAGAAACGACTCTAACGGGAATTTGATGCCCTGCCTTTTTGAACTCAGTGCCTTATTAAGCGCATCTCTGTAAAAAAAAGAGCCTGTCCAAGATGCAATCTGCAGGAAGAACGCAGCGTTGCTTATAAGAACCAGTGTATAAAACATACTGTCTGTCTTTCTGCCCGTAAGCAATGGCATGAGTGCCTCCTTTGCCCAGTAATGAGGCATATATGCAGAGTCGGTTCCTATATTTGTCAGATATTCAAGCAAAGTAGGGAAAGACTCAGGCCTCAGAAATTTTTCAGGCTGAAGAAATCTAAAGAGTAACAGCACTGTCAGGAAAAACAGGATGCCAAATACCATCATTACATTGTGCGCACTCTTTGCCGGCAGTGCCTTTGCAACGATATGTGTGACGGTTATCCCTATGCCTGTTGGAATTAAAAGAAATGAGATAAACACAGGGAACAGGATAATATAATACATAAGCCCTGCCTTATACACATCTCCATAGGCTAAAAGAACAGGCAGTGCAAATAACATGACCATCCATGAGGAGGCAAGAAATGTCTCAAGGGTCTTTGCGGCATGAATCCTGCGTGTACTAACAGGCTTTGTAAAAAGAAGCTCCAGGTCTCTGGACAAATAAAATGTTGACAGGGCAGTGAGAATATTGCTCATGATTAGGAGGCTGAGAAAAGATAAGAACACCATGGATAAAAGTTTGGCAGAGAGTATGTCTCCCAGCACCTCTGTGCCTTTAAAATATATCAGGACCTTTCTGAATATAATGTAGATAAATATCCAGAAGCCTGCCCCTAACAATGCAAACGGGAGCCTGCTTAATATCCTTTGCCTGCTTAAAGAGTTTTTAAGGGATAAGATCTTCGGGATAAAAAGCTGAGGAAGAAACCTCATGAATAAATTACTGCCTGGTTCCTGCCCTTGTTCTTTGCATCAAGAAGTGCATTGTCAGCACATGTAATCAGTTCATCGCTTGAATTAATACGTTCATGAGGGTATGAAGCTATGCCTATACTTACTGTAATTGATTCCATCCCCTTGAGGGATTTGAACTTGTGGTCTTTTATACAGCGCCTTAATTTCTGAGCGGCTGATATTGACCCCGCCTTCGGGGTATTGGGAAGAAGGATTATAAATTCTTCACCGCCGTACCGCGCGAGGATATCACCTTTGCGGATATTTTTCTTTAAGACGTTGGAAAATTCTTTTAATACCATGTCGCCTACCCGATGGCTGTAGGTATCATTTATACGCTTGAAGAAATCAATATCCAGCATTAAACATGTAAGCG
>JACROO010000129.1 GCA_016214355.1 Nitrospirota bacterium
AGAAGGAAATAGGATCAGAAGAAAATTTGTCTGCCCTATTACCCACTTAAAAGGCTTTGCCGCTAAATATAACCACCAGTGCCCTATAAACCATCCCAGATTTCCTAAAGGTGGCTGTTATGCAAGCATAAGTAAAGACGTAAGCCGTGTCTTTCAGTACCACGGAGCAGAACATAAGGTGATTTATGCATACGAGGCAGGCGTTGAAATGACGCCGGAAAATGTCGGGCGTTACAGCATCCTGCATCCGAGGTGCGGCACAAGTTTTTTGTTAATTGTAATGGTCATGAGCATCCTCATTTTCTCATTTATACCGCAGAGCTGGACATTCACCGGAAAATTTTTATCTCGCGTGGTGCTTATTCCCTTAATCGCCGGGCTTTCATATGAATTTATAAAGTTCAGCTCCAAAAAAATTGACAACCCTTTTATAAAGATATTGATAGCACCGGGGCTCAGCCTTCAGAGGCTTACCGCAAAAGTCCCAACAAGCGACCAGATTGAGGTCGCTATAATCGCACTAAAGGAAGTCCTGCTCATGGAATCCGGGTATGCCGTGACAGAAAGAGACAAAAACAATAATAATTGAAAAACTCAGGACATTTGAAGAAAAATATGAAGAGCTTGCAAGTCTGATGGCAGACCCTGCTGTATTTTCAGACTTCACGCAGTATCAGAAGTACTCTAAAGAACAGGCAGAAATTTCAGGACTTGTCAAAAAATTCAGAGAGTATAAAAAACTGCTTGCTGACACAAATGAGGCAGAGGAGATTCTCAGTTCAGGCAAAGATGGTGACTTGAAAGAACTCGCTGCGGCAGAGCTTGAAGAATTGAAGCAGAGAAAACCCGGACTTGAGGATGAATTAAGATTAATGCTCCTGCCTAAGGACCCGCGGGATGAAAAAAATATCATCCTTGAGATACGCGCAGGTGCAGGCGGAGGGGAGGCAGCACTTTTTGCAGCAGAGCTTTTCAGAATGTACACAAAATACGCTGAGAGCAAAAGATGGAAGGTTGAGACAATAGATGTCAGCCCTACAGGTATCGGCGGTATTAAAGAAGTCACTGCATCCATTCAGGGCAAAGGTGCTTACAGCCGTCTGAAATATGAAAGCGGCGTTCACCGTGTCCAGAGGGTTCCTGTAACAGAGACATCAGGAAGGATTCATACATCCACGGCAACTGTCGCAGTGCTTCCGGAGGCAGCAGAAGTTGATGTAAAAATTGAAGAGAAAGATTTACGGGTAGATACATTTTGCGCTTCGGGACCGGGCGGGCAGGGCGTAAACACCACATATTCGGCAGTAAGAATCGTTCATATCCCGACAGGCTTGATAGTACAGTGTCAGGACAGCCGCTCTCAGATAAAGAATAGAGAAAAGGCAATGAAAGTCCTGCGCGCAAGATTATATGAAATGGAGATTCAGCGGCAGGAGAAAGAAAGGTCGCATGAAAGAAAAACTCAGGTTGGCACAGGTGACAGGAGTGAGAAAATAAGAACATATAATTTTCCTCAAAACAGGATAACCGACCACAGGATTGGCATTACGCTTCACAAACTCGGAATGGTCATTGAAGGCGACCTTGACGAGATAATCAACAGCCTCATTACTTATTATCAGGCAGAAAGGCTGAAGGAATTATAATATGAGAGTTGCAAGTTACAAGTTACAGGTTTCTTGTATCGTATATCAGGAGTTTGAGATTGAAAGCGATTGACGCATTAAAAGAAACAGCGGCGTATCTTAAAAACTACGGGATAGAGTCCCCTGAAAAAGAGGCGGAGCTTCTTGTAAGGCATGGTCTTAATATTGACAGTGTTGAGATGTACAGGGACAACCCCGAGCTTAATGAGGAACGCATAAAAACTGTTGAAGAAATGCTTCAAAGAAGGCTCAGCCGTGAACCTCTTCAATACATTCTCGGCTATGTGGAATTTCTCGGACTGAGGCTGGCGATAGGACGCGGAGTTTTAATCCCCCGTCCCGAAACAGAGATGATGGCTGAATATGCAATAAAGACGGCCAGAAGCCAGAAGTTAGAAGTCAGAAGTCAGAAGTTAGAAGTTAGAATACGGAATACTGATAACTGTCAACTGTCAACCGTCAACCGTCAACAATTCACTATTCTTGACCTCTGCACCGGCAGCGGCTGTCTCGCCCTTGCGCTTGCCAAGGAATTTCCTGATGCACTTGTCTATGGAACTGATATATCAGAGAATGCGATTGAATCAGCAAAAAAGAACGCTGAATTGAACTGCATAAACAACGCAACTTTCTTAAAAGGCAGTCTGTTTGAACCTATTGAAAAACTATTCACTATTCACTACTCACTATTCACGTTTGATTTAATTGTCTCTAATCCTCCTTATATAAGGACAAGGGATATAAAGAGTCTTCAGCCGGAAATCAGGGACTGGGAACCTGCAGATGCCCTTGATGGAGGGGCTGACGGGCTTGATTTTTACAGAAAACTGATACCTGCTTCAAGACAGTTTCTTAAAGATAATGGAATTCTCATGCTTGAAGTCGGGGCTGGTCAGTCCGATGATGTTGCTGATATAATTAAACCCCTGGGATTTGCACGAATTGAAACTATAAAGGATTATGCAGGAATAGAGAGAATAATTAAGACAAGATGGACAAGATTGTAATTGAAGGCGGCATAAAATTAAAAGGAGAGGTAACAATAGGAGGCGCAAAGAACTCTGCCCTGCCCATGATGACAGCCTCATTACTTGCCCCGGGGGAAAACATTGTCTCAAATATCCCTCATCTTAAAGACATCCAGACAATGGGGGCACTTCTTAAACGGCTTGGCGTGGAGTTTCATATTGAAGACCGTCAGGCATATCTCAAGACAGATGCAATAAAATCAGTAGAAGCGTCTTATGACCTTGTAAAGACAATGCGGGCATCTGTTCTTATACTCGGTCCCCTTGTTGCAAGAACAGGCGAGGCAAATGTCTCACTGCCGGGCGGCTGTGCCATTGGCGCAAGACCCATAAACTTGCATATAATGGGGCTGAAAAAAATGGGCGCGGAGATAGAGCTTGCAGAGGGATACGTGAAAGTAAGGGCAAAAAGGCTTAAAGGCGCAAACATTTATTTTGATACCCCGACTGTTACCGGCACTGAAAATCTTATGATGGCTGCAAGCCTTGCAGACGGAGTTACCATCCTTGAAAATTCTGCATGCGAGCCTGAGGTTGTAGACCTTGCAAATGCATTAATCTCAATGGGCGCAGACATTAAGGGCGCAGGCACAAGCATCATTAAGATAAAAGGCGTAAACAGCCTCAAGCCGCTTAATTACAGTATAATACCCGACAGGATAGAGACAGGAACATTTTTAGCTGCTGCCGGAATCACCGGAGGTGAAATAAAAATTAAAGGCTGCAATTTTTCGCATTTAGATGTCCTAATAACAAAACTCAGTGAGGCAGGCATTACTATTACTCACGAAGATGATACAGTAATTGTTAATGGCCCTGACAGGTTAAATCCCGTAGATATAAAGACCATGCCTTATCCGGGTTTTCCGACTGACATGCAGGCTCAGTTTATGACCTTGATGTCAATTGCTGACGGCACAAGCCTTATCACTGAGAGCATATTTGAAAACAGGTTCATGCACGTAGCAGAGTTGAAAAGAATGGGCGCTGATATTAGAATTAAAGGTTCAACAGCAACAGTAAGGGGCGTTAAATATCTGACAGGAGCGATAGACAGGGTGTATCATCTTGACAGGGGATATGAGAAGATAGAGGAGAAGCTCAAACCGCTGGGTGGGAAGGTGAGGAGGGTAAAATGAGAATATTAGGTAACACATAATGTCTAAATAATTCTGCCACTAAAATCTCCTAATTAATCCTCTAAGACATCTAACATAATAGAAATATTAAATAAACTTAACAAATTACAATAAAAATGTATAACTACAAATAAGTATTTAAATAAAATGTTGACATTTTAAAATAATTATGCTATAGTTTACTAAAATTAATTAAGCTTAAGTATATTTAATTGTATATTAGGAGAATGGATGCGGTATATAATTGATATTTCTCAAGCACAGGCAAAACAGATTGAAGCTTTAATAGAGAAGCAACTTTATGAAAGCGTAAATCAATTTGTATCTGTTGCTATAGAAAATCAACTTCATATTGAAAAAACTGACATATCAAAGCCAGAAGACGAAAGAAAACCTTTTATTAAAAAGAAATTTCATGATACAAGAGGCTTCCCAGAAGAAGAGGTAGAAATATTTTTACCCATACTAGATGAACTTCCTAAACCAGTTACGCCACCGATTTTTTCTGACTTAGCTCCCTGTCAAAATAATATAATGGAAGAAAACTGCTGGATGTGGGGACAGATAAATAAAATCTTCCCTGTTAAA
>JACROO010000122.1 GCA_016214355.1 Nitrospirota bacterium
ATGGCATAATTTTAACCTAACTAAAAGGTAGGTTAAAATGATAAACTTTAAGGATAGTGATTATACCAAAAAACCGTATAATCACTATCCTTCTTTACGATTTGTGTTATCATATCTTTTAATAATCACGCAGGATTCAGGTTTTACTATTGGGAGTATTAGAAAGGTTTAAAGATAAATTAGCAGAAGAGGACAAAGAAAGGTTGATAAGTCTGCTTTCAGCTAAAGAAGAAGGCAGGATAGTCTCAATATCAGGAGGTATTAGAAGGGGAAGGAAATGTTAAAAAGGATGATTGAAAGGCTACACAACTTTAGACTTCTGCCGGTGTTTGTGATTGTTAGTATGGTTATTGGTATTGCAATTGGCAAGTGGTACGGGATTTCTAACTTTCAACTCACACCGCCCATTGATGCAATTAAATCCATCTTTCATGGCGACTATGAATTCAGTCTTCCAAACATCCTCGTTCTGGGCATTGTGCTCGGTCTCTTCATGATGATTTATCCTGCAATGGCAAATATAAAATTTGAGGACATGGGGCAGGCAGCTCGCTCACCAAAACAACTACTTATCGTTATATTCTTTAATTACGCAATTGCCCCTTTCTTTATGCTTCTTCTTGCAAAGATTTTTTTAAGCGGCGAGCCCGATTTATATACCGGACTTGTGCTTTATGGTATGGCTCCATGTATAGCAATGGTGATAGTGTTCACATATCTTTCAGCAGGCAATGGCCCTCTTGCTATAATCCTCGTAGCTGTCAATTCAATAATACAGATGATGCTTATACCTGTTTACGCAAAGCTTCTTTTGGGCACTATTCAATTTGATGTATGGGTGGTTGGCGAAAGTGTGCTTCTTTACCTTGGAGCGCCTCTTGTAGCGGGGATACTTACAAGGTTTCTTGGAGTAAAAAGGTTTGGCGAGGAATGGTTTCATAAACTCAAATTTTATCTTGATACCATGTCTATTATCGGACTGCTTTTTACACTTGTTGTGATGTTTGCCCTGAAAGGCGATTTAATCCTTGAAAAGCCGTTCTTAATAGTCCAGATGGCAATACCAATGACGTTGTTTTTCTGGGTTATGTTTGTGGTTGTATATCTGACAGGGTGGAAACTAAGACTGAACTATAAGGATGCAGTAGCAGTAGGGTTTAATGCCACAGGAAGGGATTTTGAGATAGCTATTGCCATAGCAATTACTGCCTTTAATCCAACTGTTGCACTTGCTACGGTAATCGGTCCTCTCATAGAGGTACCTGTAATGCTTGCGCTGGTGTGGTTTGCAAAAAGTACAGAATTCAGGCTTTTTAAAGGGATTGAAACTTATGACCCAGCGATGTGCTGTCCGACTGGGCTTTGCGGGCCTGTAATTGACCCTGTGCTTATAAAAATGAACGATACGATTCTGGCATTGAAGAAACAGGGGGTTGAGATTCAGCGGTATAATCTTGCACAACAGCCAATGGAATTCATGGCGAACAAAACAGTAGCAGAATTGATCCATAAAAACGGCAAAAAGATTCTACCAATTATATTGGTTAACGGGGAGTTATTTAAAACAGGTGAGTATCCTGGATATGAAGATTTGTGTAAGGTACTGGATATTGAGCCTTTGAGAAAGGGCAAGCCGATAACATTACAGGCTGGAAAAAAATAATCAAGGAGGTTTTTGCAAATGTTAGATGTAACTGATTCTGCAGTAAAGCAATTCAAGAAATTACTCTCGGATTCAAATGCCGAGGGGCATGGTGTCAGGATATTCGCAGCAGATGGCGGCTGTTGTGGTCCGTCCTTGGCTATGTCCATAGCCAATAAGCCTGAGAATAGTGATATAACTATTCAAAAAGACGAGTTAAAGATTTTTCTTGAAAAAGAAGCAAATAAGGTGCTTTCAAATGCAACTATAAATTATTCTGACGAAAATGGTTTTGCGATAACAGGGATGCAGGGGTCTTCTTGTTGTGGATAAATCACGAAAAGGAATCTAAGAATGTCACAATACATTTTCTTTTCCGGAAAAGGCGGAGTTGGTAAGACTACCATGGCGTCAGCCACCGCCATTCATTATGCGATAGAGGGCAAAAAGACATTAATTGTGACCACAGACCCGGCATCAAATCTTGCCGATGTCTTTGAGCAGGAAATTGGGCATAAGATTACGCCGATAAATAATGTAGGGGTGATTCATGAATCGCCCTTACTGTTTGCAATGGAAATTAATCCTGATGAGGCGACAAAGGAATATAAAGAGCGGATAGTCGGTCCATTTCGTGAGATTATGCCTGAGGATGTAATAGCAACCATTGAGGAACAGCTTAGCGGAGCCTGCACAACAGAGGTAGCCTCTTTTGACAGATTTATAGATTTTATGGAGGCTGATGACTATGATGTAATTGTCTTTGACACCGCACCTACTGGACATACCATAAGACTCCTTGAACTTCCAGTTGACTGGTCTAAACATATAGAAGAATCAGTAAAAGGCGGCGGACAGACTTGCCTCGGACCTGTTCAGGCTATGCAGGAATCAAAAGATAAATATGACAGGGCTACTGCACTTTTAAGAGACACTGAGAAGACAACATTCATCTTTGTTATGAGGCCTGAAGAGTTGTCTCTTTATGAGACTTTAAGGGCGTCAAGGGAGCTTGAGACAATCGGCATTAAATCAGGCGAGATCATCATTAACGGAATCCTGCCAGAAGAGGTTTGTGAGGTAGAGTTTTTCAGAAAGAAATATGAGTCACAGCAAAAAGTAATCAAAGAAACCGAAAGGGTAATTCAGAAGCCGAAACGATATATGTTTTTGAGGGACACAGAAGCAAAGGGAATAGAGGCATTGAAAGATGTGGCGGAAGAATTATTCGGCAAAGTCAAGAGTCAGGAGTAAAAAAAAATGTCATTCTCTGGCTTGACCAGAGAATCCAGTTCCTCTTTTCTGGATTCCCCGATTGAATTGGAGAATTACGGACAACGGACACGAAAAACGGATATCGACCATCTCTGGCTGCCTCATGATAAGCAGACCCCGTTAGAGAATGTCTCTCTAGTGTAGTGTCTCATAAATCCCTTTACATTAAAGATGCTGCGAGACGTCAATGTTGTCATTCCCGATGTAGTAATCGGGAATCCATTGTCTTTCTGAAACAAATAAAAACCTGGATTCCTGCCTAATGACTGCGGGAATGAC
>JACROO010000130.1 GCA_016214355.1 Nitrospirota bacterium
ATACGGGCAACGTACGGTTTGTTTTCACAGGCCGTTTTATAAATCTCCTCAAGCCTGTCACCGACTGACTTATCACTCTCGCCTATCAAAACCATATCAGGATTCAAAAAGTCTGTTATAACACTCCCCAGTGCAATAAATTCCGGATTATATGCAATACCAAAACCCTTATTTACTTTTCTTCCAGAGGCAGATTCAATTAAAGGTATGAGAATCTCTTCTATAGTTCCCGGTGAAACCGTGGAAGTAACCACAAACAGGTGATAGTCTTTATTAGTCTTTTTTAATGATAAGGAAAGGTGTTTAAGGGCATCTTGTAAATACTTATCAGAAAAATGCCCGTCCTGCTTGCTTGGAGTAGGGACTATCAGAAAAGTTATGTCTGACTCATAAATAGCCTCTGCATAATTCTGTGTTGCTTTTAATCTGCCTTTAGAAAATGTTATTAACTCTTGAAGTCTTGGTTCATAAACCGGCGCCCTGCCGTTATTTATGGCATCCACAACATCTTTATTAATATCTACTCCAACAACTTCAAATCCCTTAGAGGCAAAACACGCTGCTGAACAGGCGCCTAATTTACCAAGCCCTATAACAGAAAGTTTATCCATAAAACCACAGCCTCCGGAAATGTTCTAAATTTTAATGTCTTCTATATCAGGCAGTCCTATCTCAGAACGGGTAATTATCTTGGGCCAGTGCCTTTTAAAATGAGTCCTCGTCATTTGCCGCGCCACATGAGCAATTTTCTTTGAGTCGCATCCAAGCCTCACAGAGAGCCGTTTGGAGAGTTCATCACTTACAGCACCATCATTCTTTTTTCTGCTGCCGTCAAATTTATTTTGCAGGAGCGATATAATTACCTTATCCAGTTCCTGATAAGGAAGCCCTAACTGATCTTCGTCCGTTCCGCCGGGAAGAATATCCAGCCCGTCTGTCGGTACTGCATTTACGGATTCCTCCGGCACACCCAATGCCTCTGCTATAGCATATTCCTCCAGCCCTTTCCATATATGCTGAATTGGCGCAAAGTCTCCGACATCGCCGTTAAGCGTCCAGAAACCCATCCACAATTCGGATAAATTATCGGTTGAAACCACCAGTCCGCCGGTAAGCTGTGCTATATGATAAAGGGTAATCATCCTGAGCCGTACTTTAATATTGCCTAATGCGCGCTGTTTTTTGTGAGGCAGTGCTTTTAATAAATTAACGTCCTTATAGTGTTTAAAGATATTTGAAAGCTGGCCGTACACGCCCTCCGATAAGTAAAAATGGCCTGCCAAAAAATGAAACTCCTTTGTCAAATCAACCTTTATCCACGGGATTTTATAATGGTCAAGCACTATTCTCGCTATCCGTTCTGCCTCAAGGTCAGATTCGCACGGCATAATGACGCCTACCGGTTTAAGGCCCTCAAGTCCGCTAAGCAGTCCTGCAATAACCGAGCTGTCAAGCCCCTCCGACTTGCCGAAAACAGCGTAGGTAAGTCCGTTTTCCTTAAAATACTGTTGAATTAAATCCCTCAGTTTCTTAATTGCCTTATTTGCTTCATCTCTGGTTAAGCAGTACTGCATATGCACCTCCCTGGGTTACTTTTTTGCCTTTTTCGTCTGCTCCACCTGCTCTTTAATCCATTTATAGGTTATCTCCAGCCCCTTCTTAAGAGACATTGAAGGAGTCCAGCCTAATTTCTCTTTGATTAATTTGTTATCTGAATTTCTACCCCTCACGCCAAGAGGGCCCGGGATATGCTTTATAGACAATTTTTTCCCTGCTATCTCCATTATGGTTTCGGCTAATTGGTTAATCGTAACCATTTCTTCCGAGCCGATATTGACAGGTCCTGTAAAATCTGACCTCGTCAGCCTTATAGTGCCTTCAAGACATTCATCAATATACAAAAATGACCGTGTCTGTTTGCCGTCGCCCCATACCTCAATTGAACCTCCATCTTCTGTTTCTGCTACTTTTCTACACAATGCAGCCGGCGATTTTTCCCTGCCGCCGCACCATGTACCCTCAGGACCAAAGATGTTATGATACCTTGCAATTCTTACTTCAATGCCGTGGTTTTTTCTGTAAGCAAGATAAAGCCTTTCGCTGAACAACTTCTCCCATCCGTACTCGCTGTCTGGGGCAGCAGGGTATGCAGAATCCTCAGAACACTTCGGGTTATCCGGGTCCATCTGGTTGTATTCAGGGTACATACAGGCTGACGATGAATAAAATATCTTCTTAATATTCTTTCTGCGGCAAGCCTCCAGCATATTTAAATTGATTGAAGCCGAGTTATGCATGATATCGGCATCATTGGTTCCGGTAAATACAAACCCGGCACCCCCCATATCAGCAGCAAGCTGATACACTTCATCAAATCTTGTGTCGGCAATATGGCGGCAAAGCCCGGTGTCCCTCAAATCTCCGATAACAAAATCGTCAGCCGCTGTTCCACTGAATTCAGGGTATTTTAAATCAACACCTCTTACCCAGTTGCCTTCTTTTTTCAGTCTTTTCACTAAATGACTGCCTATAAAACCGCCTGCACCTGCCACCAAAATCTTTTTACTCATTACTTTTTCCTTTCATGCGCTTTAGTATTGTCAAAACTTAACCACAGAGAACACAGAGAAATATATTTACTCATTTAAAAATTATCATTTAGCATTTAAATTTTTAAATTTGCATTGATAAATTTGCATTGATAAATTTGCAATGAATTTTTAAAAGCTTCTCTGTGCCCTCTGTGGTTTCATATTTTATCCTCTTTTTTCATAAAACTTTATTCCCTGTGCTTTAAATTAAAATCACGTACTGTTACTTAGTTAAACAAGCGGTAAGTCTTTAAATACTGTTTTTAAACACTGCTCCGCATTCTCAGTCACATTGACAGTAACGTATGAAAATCTCTCCGAGTGAGTTTTTTAAAAATTAGTTTCCTAATCTTATTTGCCAGCACTTATAACGCTTGCCAGATAGCTTCCTAAAAACGCACCAAAAGAATCAGCAAGAACATCGCCTACTGTGGCATTTCTCCCGGGTACAAACAACTGGTGAATTTCATCACTAATGCCATAAACAGATGCAAGAAGAAAAGATAGGATAAAAAGCCATTTATTAACACCGCTTTTTCTAAGAGACCCATATATTACTACAGCAAGAATAAGATAAATAACTGCATGAATAAGTTTATCAGAATTTTCAGGCAAAGGGGGTAGTTCGCTGAAGCTAAATGATGAAACAAAAAAGATAGCAGCCATATAGGATATGGTAAAAATCCAGTAAATAAAAGCACTTAGCCTATTTATTTCTTTATAATGAAGTGTTCTGTGCATTTTGGATATTTCTAAAGTTTAAAAATAATTCCTATCTTTGTCAATCCATTGTGCGATTGCCAATTACAGTTTCAATTTTTAAGCCAGTTTTGCAGTCTCAAAAAATGGATTTAAGATTATAACAGGTAAGGGTATAATATATAAAATTAGTTAAATTTAAACTTACGGGAGAATTACTGAACTATGTTTTACACTTGCCTGCCGCTTGTCACTGGGCGCTCTTTCTAATGGGTTCCTTTTATATCCTGCTTGCCATTTTTCTCTGGAGTTCTCTTGGAGTGATTGTACGGCTCTCAGGTGCAGAGGTACACATCATCATGTTTTATTCCGCACTTGCTGCACTGATAATACAGGGGGTAATCTTATCCCGGAGAAAATACAGAAGCGAAATCCCTCATATCAGAAAGATATGGTATTTTCTGATACCCGGTATCCTGTCATTAATCAATACCTTTACCTACTTTTACGCATTTAAACACACCACAATAGCAAATGCGGTCCTTACACATTATATAGCGCCTGTGATAGTTGCATTTCTTGCCGCATTCTTTCTAAACGAAAAAATCACCAGGGAGATTGTCATTGCAATAGTTGTGGCATCTGCAGGCCTATGGATTATGCTCAATGGGTTCTCAGTCAAAGAAGGATATACAGCAGGCATAATCGCGGGAATTATCTCAGGATTTGCGTATGCGGTGATTGTCGTCATTTCAAGAATTTATGTCCAGAGATTCAGTCCCCTTGCATTAGCGTTTTTTTCAAATGCTGTTATCGTAATAGTGCTCGCATTTTTCGTAAGAGAATTGCCGTTAAATGCCCTCTGGATTTTCTTAATAATGGGTATAGTTCACTCAACTATTGCACCGCTTTTATACTTTAAAGGGCTCAGGGATGTTACTGCCAACAGGACCGCTGTCCTCGGTTACCTTGAACCTGTCTGCGCGATAGTCTTCAGCAGGTTGTTTCTAAATGAAATTGCCGGGATGAATTCAATCATCGGTGGAATGCTTATAATCTTTGCAGGTTATCTTACATTAAAATCGGATTGATTCGCAGAAAATTAATCTTAATTTTATTCTGATACGGAGCAGAGCGGATGTGCCTATGGGTAAAGCAATGGACAAATTTATTCTAAATTTGTCTAATAGTAATTGACAATTTTAGAAATTGTATGTATCATCTATGAATATGAAAATCTACCCAAGAAGGCTGACGCCATTTTTTAAAAAAGAAATTGCAATACCACGAATTGTTGTCCTAACAGGTATGCGTCAAGTAGGTAAGACTACCTTGATGTGTCATGACCTGCCCCCATTTGCTGTGCCAGTCGTAATTAGAGTATCCTAACGCCTTTCTCCTCTTCAAGTCTCATAAATTCGTATGGTGTAAGATCCCTCAGTGAACTATGTGGTCTTTCCTCGTTAAAATCAATTC
>JACROO010000124.1 GCA_016214355.1 Nitrospirota bacterium
GAAAAGTCCTTTTCCCTGACTCTTAAAAAACTATTGATAGGCAACAATTTGGAAAGATATGGAAAACTTCTTTCCTTGTCTGGTATACTTTGACACGGAAGAGGTCAGGGGTTCGATACCCCTCGTGCCTACCATTTAACATGAAACCGAGATGACGGTTTTATCATTTAATAAGTACGTCAGGAACAGAAAGAAAGAACGTTCTGAGTAAGACTTTAGCGCCTGCAACTATCAGAATTACTCCTGTTTTATCAAAATCTCCTATTAGTATTAAAATCTGAAAGAAGATTGACAAACAAAAGATAAAATCTGGTAAACTATTAATTAAACTTATAACTATTATTAACTTTTAACTCTAAACTTTTTTAGGATTACAGGAGAATTGGACAACAACGAGAAGGTTCTTGAGATTTACCGCCACAGCACATCCCACATTATGGCGCATGCCGTCAAGGAAATCTATCCTGACGTAAAGCTTGCCATAGGTCCTCCTACGTCTGATGGTTTTTATTATGATTTTGACTGCCCGAAGACATTGACGGAAGATGACATCCCTGTGATAGAGGAGAAGATGCGGGAGATAATAAATGCGGACAGGCCGTTTGTAAGAAAAGAACTTTCAAAAAGCGATGCTATAGAACTTTTCAGAAAAATCGGAGAGCCGTATAAGATTGAACTCCTTGAGGAGATAACAGATAAAACGGTGTCTGTGTATGGAGAGGGAAATTTTGTTGACCTATGCCGGGGTCCTCATCTGAAGTCAACGGGAGAGGTTAAGGCATTTAAACTCCTCTCCGTTGCAGGAGCCTACTGGCGCGGTGATGAGCATAATAAAATGCTCCAGAGGATTTACGGCGTGGCATTTCCGGATAAAGACGAGTTAAAAAAGTATCTTGATTTCATTGAAGAGGTAAAACGCAGGGACCACAGGCGGCTCGGTAAAGAGCTTGACCTTTTCAGCATCAGCGATGATATCGGTGCAGGGTTAGTTATGTGGCATCCGCGCGGGGCCGTGATACGCAGGGTCATAGAAAATTTCTGGACAGAGGAGCATCAGAAGTCGGGGTATCAGATTCTTTATACGCCCCACATAGCAAAACTTGATTTATGGAAAAAAACAGGCCATATGGATTTCTACGCAGAGAATATGTATTCACCTATGGAGATTGAGGGGCTTGAATATGAGATAAAACCAATGAACTGTCCGTTTCATATCTCAATCTATAAAAGCCGTCTCAGGAGTTACAGAGAGCTGCCTTTAAGGTTTGCTGAACTTGGCACGGTATACAGATACGAGCGTTCAGGCGTGCTTCACGGTCTTTTAAGGGTAAGGGGTTTTACGCAGGATGATGCACATATATTCTGCCGTGTGGACCAGATAGAAGAAGAAGTGCTCAGGGTACTTGATTTTACGCTGTTTGTGCTTAAGACCTTTGGTTTCACTGATTACGATATATACCTTTCAACCCGTCCTGAAAAATACGTAGGCTCGCTGGAAAAATGGGAGAGGGCAACAAATGCGTTGAAAGACGCCCTGCAGAACAGGGGGCTGAACTACAGCATTGACCCCGGCGAAGGCGTCTTTTACGGGCCCAAGATTGATATAAAAGTGAAAGACTGCCTCGGCAGGCCATGGCAGTGCAGCACAATACAGGTAGATTTTAATATCCCCGAAAGGCTTGATGTAACCTACCGTGGAACAGACAGCAAGGATTACAGTCCAATAATGATACACCGTGCATTAATGGGCTCGCTGGAGAGATTTTTTGGTATATTAATAGAACATTATGCCGGTGTATTCCCTTTATGGCTTTCCCCTGTGCAGCTCAGCATATTGACTATTTCTGAGCGGCATGTAGAATATAGCAGAAAAATGACGGAAATTTTCTTAAGCGAGGGGCTGAGGGTTGACCTTAATGCAGAAAACGAAAAGATTGGTTACAAAATAAGAGAGGCAACACTTTTAAAAACTCCCTATATGTGTATAATAGGAGATAAGGAAATGGCTAACGGGACGGTAAATGTCAGGAAAAGAGACGGAGGGAATTTAGGCGAGATGTCCCTTGAACAATTGAAAACAATCCTTAAAGAGGAGATAACAAAACGGAGGTAAGCAATAACTAAAGAATTAAGAATTAATAATGCGATCAGGGTAAAAGAAGTAAGACTTATCGGAGACGACGGAAAGCAATACGGTGTCCTTCCTATATCAGAGGCGTTAAATATCGCGGCAGAACATGACACTGACATTGTAGAGGTAGCGCCCTCAGCAACACCGCCTGTATGCAAGTTAATGAATTACGGGAAGTACCGCTACCAGATGAGTAAAAAACACTCATCTAAACACAAGACAATAGATGTGAAGGAAGTAAAAATTAGACCGCAGATTAATGAGCATGATCTGGGACTGAAGATTAAAAATATAAAGCGTTTTCTGGAAGAAGGGAATAAGGCTAAGATAACAATGATTTTCAGAGGCAGGGAGATTGTGCATTCATCCCTTGCCAGAAAGATTTTTGACAGGATTCATCAGGAATTCTCGGGCAAGTCAAATATTGAACAGACAGCCAGATTAGAAGGGCATCATATGACAATGGTGCTTGCACCAAAGTAAATAAGAAGTAAAAAGTGGGAACTGAGAAGTAACAGACTAAAATAATTATTAAATTCCCATTTCCTACTTCCCACTTCTCACTTTTCAGTTAGATACGGAGGGAATAAAAATGCCAAAATTAAAGACGCATACAGGCGCAGCAAAACGGTTTAAGCTGACAGGAAAAGGCAAGATTAAGAGGAATAAGGCTTATAAAAGCCATCTCCTTACAGGCAAGTCGTCAAAGCGGACAAAACAGTTGAGAAAGAGCAGTTTGCTTGAGAAGCCGAATTATGGTAAAATTAAAAAACTGTTACCATACGGATAACAAGTAATAAGTAAAGAGTTTAGAGTGTAGAGTTAAGAATTGCAATTCCATAACTTATAACTTTACACTTTTAATTTTATTTTGGGAGGGTTAGATGCCGAGGGCAAAAGGTGGATTTAAAACACGCAGGAGAAGGAAGAGGATTCTCAAACTGGCAAAGGGTTATTACGGCGCAAAAAGCCGTCTTTATAGAATTGCCACAGAGACGGTTGACAAGGCTTTGCAGTATGCATACAGGGACAGGAGGGTAAGGAAGTCAGAATTCAGGTCCTTGTGGATAATCAGGATTAATGCTGCTGTGAGGGCGCTTGGCATGACATACAGCCAGTTTATGAACGGTTTGGTAAAGGCTAAAATCAGTTTGAACAGGAAGGTGCTTGCAGATATGGCGGTGAGAGACCCGCAGGCATTCAGCAAGCTTTGTGAAACCATTAAAGGTAAGATGTGACAATAGAAGACGTCCTCTCCATTAAAAACCTCGCCGATGAAGAGATAAAAAAAACAGGTGACTTAAAGAGTGTTCAAGCCTTAAGGATAAAATATTTAGGTAAGAAGGGCGTCCTGACTGCTAAAATTAATTCCCTTGGCGCAATTCCAAAGGAAGACAGACCTGAATACGGCAGGGTCATCAATGAGACAAAGGATTATGTTGAAAGCCTGATTAAGCAGCAGGAAGAATTTTTTAAAGCCTCCGAACTGGAGAATCTCCTTAAAGCAAACCGTATTGACGTAACTGTCCCGGGTTTTTTTATTCCGCATGGTTATCAGCATCCCACAAGCAGGGTTCTTGACGAAATCGTAGATGTCTTTTTGTCATTAGGGTTCAGGATAGAGGAAGGTCCTGAGGTAGAATCTGATTACTATAATTTTGAGGCGCTTAATTTTCCCAAGGACCATCCTGCCAGGGATATGCAGGATACTTTTTATGTCACTGATGACGTCGTACTGAGGACACATACATCGCCTGTGCAGGTTAGGGTGATGGAGAAAAATAAACCGCCTCTCAGGGTCATTGCCCCCGGCAAGGTGTACAGATGCGATGCCGATGTAAGCCATACTCCGATGTTTCAGCAGATAGAAGGATTTATGGTTGATGAGCATATTTCAATGAGCGACCTTAAAGGCGTCCTGGAGATATTTGCTCATGCGGTCTTTGGAGCCAGTACCCCTGTAAGATTCAGGCCAAGCTTTTTCCCTTTTACCGAGCCTTCCGCAGAGGTTGATATTGGATGTGTTATATGCGGCGGAACAGGATGCAGGGTGTGTAAAAACAGCGGGTGGGTTGAAATACTTGGTGCGGGGATGATTAATCCGAGGGTCTTTGAAATGGTCGGATACGACCCTGAATTATATACGGGCTTTGCATTCGGTATGGGAGTAGAAAGTTGACGACATACGTTTGTTTTTTGAGAATGACAAAAGATTTCTGGAGCAATTTTAAAAAATTTTGGTTCTTATGACTGTCAACCATCAATTGTCAACTGTCAACTAAAATGAAGGCGTCAATTAAGTGGTTAAAAGAATTTGTTGATTTTCCCCTCTCTCCGAAAGAAATAGCAATTGCCCTGACAATGTCAGGATTGGAAGTAGAGGCTCTGGAGGAGCGAGATGATGACGCAATATTGGAAGTCAGCATCCCTCCAAACAGGCCGGATTGTCTTAGCATAATGGGTATTGCAAGAGAGATTTCTGCTATCTTGCGATTACCCTTTAAAAATATTTCAGTTTCTGTCCCGAAAGAAGAAGGAGAGCCTCCTTCGGTTGAGATAAAAGACTCAGCTTTATGCCGCAGATATGCATCAAGGATAATCAGGGGTGTTAAGGTTGCTCCTTCTCCCCAGCGGATTTCGCATCGCCTTGAGTTACACGGTTTCAGGCCTGCAAACAATGTAGTGGATATTACCAACTATGTGCTTTTGGAAATGGGACATCCCCTGCATGCATTTGACCTTGGCAGGCTTGCGGGAAATCGTATCATTGTAAAGACAGCAGGCCCAGTAAATAAAATTTTGACCCTTGATAATGCCCATAAAAATTTAGCCGGCGACATGCTTTTAATATGGGATGCTGATAAGCCTGTTGCAATAGCAGGGATTATGGGGGGGCTGGATACAGAAGTCAGCTCATCAACCGTAAATATACTCCTTGAAAGCGCATATTTTAATCCTGTATCTGTTAGGCGGACATCAAAGGCAATTAATCTCAGCACTGAGTCATCATACAGGTTTGAAAGAGGGGCTGATATAGAGGGGCTTGGATCTGCACTAAACAGGGCGGCGCAATTGATTGCAGAAACCGCAGGAGGGAAACTGACGGCAATGACTGATAATTATCCGGCTGCCCTTAAGCCTGTACATATCCCTGTCAGTTTATCAAAGATAAATAAAATTTTAGGTGTTGATATTGATTTTTCAGTGGTTCGTGACCTGCTCATAAGGCTTGGATTTGAAATTAAAAGGGCAGGGGAGGGGATTACAGTTATCCCGCCATCTTTCAGGCAGGACATCCAGAGGGACATAGATGTAATAGAAGAAATAGCAAGGCTCTATGGTTATGATAAATTTCCTGCGACGCTGCCTGCCGTCAGGATGCAGACCATGCCTCAGGGCAGCGGGCTGTTTCCTGCAACATACCGTGTTATTAAAACAATAGAAAACTCTATGAGAAGCTCAGGTTTCTCGGAAGTAATAAATTACAGCTTTCTCAATCCTTTGGTTTTTGACACCTTGAGATTCCCTGTAAATGACAAAAGAAGAGAAGTGATTAAGATAAGAAATCCATTAAGAAAAGAGGAAGAGGCTCTTAGAACGACGCTTATTCCCGCCCTGCTTGACAATGTAATTTTAAACATTAGCCGAGGTGAAAAGTCGCTAAGGTTTTTTGAACTTACACGCGTATTTTTACCGGCAGGACAAAAACTTCCTCATGAATCTTTGCGGCTGGCAGCGGTTTATTTGAAATCACCTCATGCTCCATCCTTATGGCAGGGAAAACACGAGGGGTTTTATGAGATGAAAGGTGCGATGGAAAATCTCTTCATTAAACTAAGAATAAAAAACTATTCTTTTACAGATTCAGATTTATGCGAGCCTTATCTCTATCCGGGCAAATCCTGTGCTGTCAGTGTTAATGGCAGGAATATCGGTTCATTAGGCACACTCCACCCGGCTTTATCAGAGAGTCTTGACATATAGACAGCCTTCTTTCAGATGTACAATCAGAAATTACATACAAGCCTCTCCCAAAATACCCCTATGTAGAACGTGACATATCCATAATTGTATCGCATGATGTTGCTGTGGCGGATATTAAAAAAGCCATCACAGGTATTGACTCCAATATGATTGAGGCAGTTAATTTATTTGACATATATACAGGCACGCCTGTTCCCGAAGGAAAGAAAAGTTTAGCATTTTCTGTACGCTACAGGGCAGGGGAGAGGACTCTCACTGACAGCGAGGTTAACGCCCTGCATTCAAAAATACTGGAATGCCTTAGAGATTTTTTTAAAGCAGAATTACGCGGTTAGCTCAACTCTTATTTTCTGAACTGTATCTTGAACGCGCGATTCGTAAAAACGGCGCAGGATGGTGTCAATCTCCGGATGGTTACTGATAATCTCCTTCAGGATTGGCTCTTTTATCTCCAGCACCTCGGTATCTGTTGATGCAATAACGCTGGCGGTGCGGGGCCTGCCGGTAAAAAAAGCTATTTCTCCAAATATATCGCCTTCAGAAAGGCACCCGATCTCAACAGTCTTTCCCATAACATGGGTTATAACCTGTAATATCCCTTTTTTTATGATGTAAAGCGACCTGCCCGTATCTCCCTCGGTTACGATTATAGTGTCTTTTTTGAAAACGTGCCGCTCTGCTTTTGCGTTAAGCCCCTCTATTTCTTTTTGTGAAAGCGGTCCAAAAAGTGAAATCTCGGTGTGTGCCGGAGCAGCGGCTTTTGGAGGTTCTTCTTTCGGAAGAGCACAGATGGTCTTTGGCTCCTGAACTGTTTCTGAAAGTTTATTAAGTGCAAGGGTATTATCAGGGTCAATCCTCAGCATCATCTTATACAGGGCAACTGCCTTATTCTTAAAACCCTTTTCTTCAAGGATACATGCTGCGTTATAATAAGATGATACTGCCTTGTCAGTATTATTGATTTTCTGGTATAAATCCCCCATTTTTAAAAATATCAAGGGATTTTGAGGGTCAAGCTCTTTCAATTGCAGGAGGGACTCTAATGCTTGAGTAAGGCTGCCTTTATTTTGATTGTCAAAAAATTGATTCCATAGTTTTTCTTTCTTGTCCATAGGGTAATTTCATCCATTCCTTAAAAAACTTCTTTTTGTCATGCTGAATTTATTTCAGCATCTTTTAAGATTCCGAAACAAGTTCGGAATGACACTAAGGACTTGAACGTAAGTAGGGTTTGCATTGTAAAATTTAATTTCATTTGTATTTTACAGCAAAAAATCCATATAATCAATTTAATGAAAAATCCGAAGTCCTCCCGAAAGCCTTCGGGACGAAATCCGAAACATATTTCAAAAAAAATCCTCTCCGACCCTGTAAACAAATGGGTCTTTTCCGTCCTAAAGTCCGATGTCTTTCTCGTTGGCGGCTATGTCCGCGATATTTTAAGAGGCGTTGTATCAAGGGATAAAGACTACGCTGTTAAAAACGCGCCGGAAGATATTGCAAAGCAGGCAGCAAAAAAATTCAACGGGACATGCATTCCCTTAAAGGAGGAATCTACTTACAGGGTTGTATTAAAAAACAAGAACATTCTTGATTTCTCTTCTTTTCAGGGCATAACTATTGAGGAAGATTTACTAAGACGCGATTTTACAATAAATGCAATCGCATGGTCGCCAGAGACAGGCATTCTTGACCCGTTTACAGGAAGGTCTGACCTGAAGAATAAGATTGTTAAGGCTGTTAGAGTAAATAATTTCTTAGCCGACCCCTTAAGGGTTGTCAGGGCTTACAGGATTGCCGCAGAGTTAGGTTTTGGGATTGAACAGAACACAAGGGTAAACTTAAAACGATTTGCAAAGGGGTTGGTTACAATATCCCCTGAAAGAATAACCGAAGAGATGTTTAAGATTCTAAAAAACAAAAATGCTGCAGCGTATCTTAATGAATGCTGTAATGACGGTGTCCTTGAGAAGATTTTCAAGAAAAAAGACGGATTAGAATCCGGATTACGGCTTCTCAATAAGTTTGACTTTTTTCTTAAAAATATCCCTAAAAAAATCAGCGTTTCGCTCGGGCTTGAGAAAGAAATAAGCCAGGGACTTACCAAAAAAGGACTGATAAGGCTTGCCTTGCTTTTGATTGATAAAGAAGGTCATGCATTAAAAAAGTGCCGGCTGAGAGTCAGCAGAAATATCCATAACGCAGTAGAAAACATTCACGCAGGATATTCAATAGCAGCAAGTGAGAAGATATTTCAAGAGATTCCAAGAGAGAGGCTTTTTAAAATTTTTAAGACCGCAGATGAGCAGGTCTATGAAATGAGCATAATTTTAGCTGTGGCATTAGGGCTTAACGCAGAAGAGATTTTCAAAAGGGCGCAGGAATATCTCAGAGTAAAAAATAAAACACTTTTAAATGGCGATGATATTCAAAGGTTTCTGAACATACCGCCGGGGTACAGAATAGGCAGGATACTGTCAGCGCTTCAGGAGGCTCAGTTTAAAGGCTATATAAAAACAAAGGCAGAGGCAAGGCGTTGGATTACCTCTAATTTTACATAATATAACTTATCGGACATAATCCATATGCGGCATGTGTTTAAAAGGTGTGATTATCGCAGGCACTGCCCTCTTACTAAGAGGCATTAGTCATAGTCTTTTCAAGGATTGCATAATTTTTAGGCAGATTAAAAACATAGAAAAAACAGAATGTTAGAGGTCTTGCCTTGCCTATCAGAGCGGCTTGCTGATAAGCCCTTCATTATTAAAAGAAATAGTCCTTACCCTTATCCTTTGCCCCGGATTCAGGCTGTTCGCCTCTATTAACACCTTAAGATAATTATCTGAAGTCCCTTTATAATAACCATTGATTTGGCTTTTTGGTTCAACTATTACATCAAGTATTTTATTTAAATGTCTTGTAATATAATTAATTTTTTTGATTTTACTAATTTCCAAAAATATCTCCAGTCTTTTTCTTTTTGTTTCGTTACATATTTGCCCCGGCATCTTAGCAGCAAGTGTATTTTTCCTTTTTGAATATGGAAAAACATGAATATAACTTAGAGGCAGTTCTTGTAAAAGATTTTTAGTGTCTTCAAAATCTTTATTGTTTTCGCCGGGAAAACCTGCGATTACATCTGTACCAATGGATATATCAGGACAAGCTGCGTCTATCATATTAATGAGTTCTTTGAAAAAAGAAATACTATACCCTCTATTCATTACTTCAAGTATTTTATCAGAGCCGCTTTGAAGAGGAATATGAAGATGCGGACAGACTGATTTTGATTTTATTAGAGATAAAAATTCATTTTTAAATTCCTGCGGCTCAATTGAACTCAGCCTCAGACGCATGGAGGAATATTTCTTTACAATATTATCCACAATTTCAACCAATGAACTTTTTGGAGTCAGTTCAATGCCGTAACATCCAATATGAACACCTGTTAAAACTATTTCCTTATAGCCATCTGCACAAAGTTTTTCAACTGCGGACAAAACATCAACGGGTCTTAGGCTGCGGTTTTTTCCGCGTGCCATTGGCACAGCACAGTATGTACATGAGAAATTACATCCATCCTGTATCTTAAGGAATGCCCTTGCCCTGTTTGAAAAATATGGTTTTAATGTCAGAGGCGTGTCAGGAGTTCCGATTACATGGGAAGGCGTATAATAATCCTGTGACAATTTTCCCAGATATTCATGCAGGTTATCTTTTTGTGAATTTCCAAGAATGAGATTAATACCATTTATCTTAGATAATTCATCATGGTGTAATTGCGCATAACAACCGGTAACAATAACCTTTACCCCTGACCTTACAACCCTTCTTATTAACTGTCTTGACTGGTAATCACTTTTGGCTGTTACGGTACATGTATTAATAATGCATGCATCAAAATGATCGTTAGCCATAAGGACAATCTCATGCCCCTGCCCTCTTAATATGCCTTCAATTGAGGCGCTTTCAGATTGATTTACCTTGCAGCCTAATGTTGCAATAGCGATTTTCATAAACTAAAAATTAGTATCTAAGAAGTTTTTTATTATACCGTAAATTACATAAAGCTTGACATGAGTTATTTATAAAATGTTAACTATCAGTAACTTGAATTGCTGACTTTAATGAGGAGGATATAGATATGAAATTTCAACGGCAGAGGGCATTCAGGGTATTGCTTTTGTTGTCTTTTGCCTCATCTGCATTATTTTTTACTTCTGGCTGTATAACAACGCCGCCGCCAAATCCTAACAATCCGCTTGCAAATACTGCAGTATTGCCTATGGTAAATAATACAAACGACCTTGATGGACCAATGTTCGTAAGGACAGCATTCAACCAAATAGTTCTAAAAAGACACTATGAAACAATGCCGCTTGCCCAGATAGACGGAATACTGAAGGATAAAATGGGTATTACGCTTGGAGGTCAGCTTGATTTCACCAATCCCGGGGCAGGAGCGCCTTTACCTCAAGAAATAGGAAAACTCCTCGGCGTTGATTACCTCTTCTATGGTACTCTTATAGAGTTCAAACAGATAATAATTGGTGTTTATAATAAAACTCAGGTTAAAGTGAAATTCAAACTGATAAATGCACGGACAGGTGAAGTTATGTGGGAACAGGAGGCAGAAGAAGGCAGGTCAGAAATTAATACATCTGTTTCAGATGCAACAGAGTCTGCTATAAAGAAATTTACAGGAACTGCTCTCACGAAGGCATTTAAGGCAAACCCGCTAAAGCCTGAGACAAATGCTGTGGTTTTAAAACTGATGAAGACTTTACCATCAGGATATGTTATAAAGTAAAAAAGATAAGAAAACTATCTGTAAGGAGGATATAAATGAATAGATGTCTGATTATATTTTTAAAAGTTGTGCTGGCTATTGCAATTGCCGTAAATCTGGGCGGTTGTGCAGCGACTATAAAGGGTGCAGTGAAGGATGATACCACTGTTACAGGTACATCAAAAGAACTTGAACAGGCATCAAAAGACGTTCAGGAGTATAGGGGTCCAAAACTAAGAATCGGGGTTGTTAATTTTGAAAATAAGACGCCTTCCAAAATTTTTGGGATAGGTGAAGCCGCTTCGGATATTCTCGGGACAGTCCTGCAAAAATCAGGCCGTTTTATTATCATCTCATCTCAGGACATAAAGCATGTGCTTGAACAGCAGAAATTTGGCGCATCGGGCTTGGTGAATCCTGATACTGCCGTTAAAATGGGACAGATTATGGGTTTGAATGCAATTGTATCAGGTGCTATCACAGCCTATTCTGAGGCAGAGGAGGGACAGGATTACATACTCTATCAGCAGAAGGCTCAGATAGCCCGTGTGACGGTTGATTACAGGATAATTGATACTACAACAGGTGTACAAATGATGGCAGACTCAGGGGCAGGCGTCTATCAAAAGAAGACCAGCCAGGTAGCAGGAATGGGGTCAAAATCAACATACGATACTGATTTAAGGGACGGAGCACTGAGAGATGCCCTTACAAAAGCTACTGTTAATATTTTGAGGCAATTTGAAAAGAGAAAATGGTCGGGCAGGATTGCTTATGTTAAAGGCTCTCAGATATATGTCAATGCAGGCCTTAAATCCGGGATTAATGCGGGAGATAAACTTCAGGTGTATAAACAGGGTGAAGATATAATTGACCCTGTAACAAAGTTAAAGTTAGGGTCATCCGAGAACTTAATAGGTGAGATTGAAATAAAGAAAAATGATATGGGCGACAGCGGAGACATGTCACTTGCCGCTCCTATGTCAGGGGCAGGGTTTAGTGCGGGAGATGTAGTAAGGTTCACTGAAAAGTAGTAGTTATCTATAATTATAGGGGATAGAGTTCAGTGAGGTACGTTATTGAAATATTCTCCATAAAGCGAGTGCTGTTTTGCCTCTAATATTTTGACCATGACGAGGTTCCTTTTATGCACAGGTTCCCCGTAGAAATTTACTATTTTATTAGACCCTGTCCGTCCTATAAGCTTATTTTTATCGGTTTCACTCGGACCTTCAACGAGGATTTCAAAGATTTTCCCTTCAAGCATTTTATTTTTTCTAAGCGTAATCCCTGCCTGAAGGTCAAGGACTTTGGAAAGCCGCAGTGATTTGGTTTTTTCATCCGCATGATTAGGTAAATCAACGGCTTTTGTGCCGGGCCTTTTTGAATATTTAAA
>JACROO010000125.1 GCA_016214355.1 Nitrospirota bacterium
GACATCAGCACCGCAGGTCTTAATCTCTTCAAGAAGACCCGCACACTCACCGACAAAAGAAATAACAGGGACTTCCACCCCCTCCCTAATCCT
Organism: Nitrospirota bacterium; assembly: GCA_016214355.1. Classification (GTDB taxonomy): domain Bacteria; phylum Nitrospirota; class Thermodesulfovibrionia; order UBA6902; family DSMQ01; genus JACROO01. Next base: position 94 of record JACROO010000125.1, read on the forward strand.
CCCCCCTTGATGGGGAGGGTTAGGTGGGTGGGCTGACTTCTGACTTTTAAGGTCATTTATAATTCTTTTAACATAAGGAAGCGCAAATTCCCTATAATCCTGAGGCGAAAGCATTCCTGCCCATGTGTCAAACAACTGAACTGCCTGGGCTCCGGCTCTTATCTGTGCTTTTAGATACGCTGTAATGGTCTGCGTGATTTTGTCCATCAGCGAGGTATAAAGCGCCGGGTTCTGAAACATCATTCTTTTAGTATGCAGGAAGTTTTTCGAAGTCCCGCCTTCAATCATGTAAGTCGCAGTTGTAAAAGGGGCACCTGAAAATCCTATAAGAGGAACCCTTCCAGCAAGTTCCCTCCGTAAAATTTTTATGGTCTGCATTACAAAGCCCATTTCATTATCCGCATCCGGGATAGAAATCGCCTTTAAAGATTTTTCATCCCTAATCGGGGGGCTTAGCACAGGTCCCTTTTTCTCAAAAAACTCAAGCTTCTGCCCCATTGCCTCAACCGGTATGAGTATGTCTGAAAATAAAATTGCCGCATCAACTCCGAGCGCATCTACGGGCTGGATTGTCACCTCGGCGGCAAGCTCAGGCGTCTTGCAGAGCGTGAGAAAATCAACCTTCTTTCTTACTTTTTGATATTGTTTTAAATACCTCCCTGCCTGGCGCATTATCCAGACGGGAGTGTACGGAACTCCCTCGCCACGGCATGCCTTTAAAAATGTATCGTTCATTTGTCCTCCATAAAAAATGAGAAATAAGAAATAGGAAATGAGAAGTTATTTTTTATTTTTTCTTCGTGCTGTTTTTACACTTGTCCCCAAGATATTTCTTATCTCTGCAACAGAACAATCCTCAGTGCAAAGTTATAAAACCTCTGATTTAAGTCTATTTCTTTCTCAGTTTCCATTTCTCATTTCTCATTTCTTAGTTTATATGGTATGTACTCGCAGAACGGCTCTTCCTCCAGATAATCGCCGTATACCGAATACGCCCTTGCCCTGCAGCCTCCGCACACATTTATATATTCACATAAACCGCATCTGCCTTTATATTTTTTAAAGTCCCTCAGCTCTTTTAAAAGCTCTGAGTCTTCCCAGATTTCCTTAAAAGTTTTCTGCCTGATATTGCCTGCGGACTTTGGAAAATAACTGCATGGAAGGACGTTTCCGTCTACATCAATAAGCGATATGAGCTGTCCTGCAATGCATCCCTTTGCACCGCCTGTGGAAAACTTCAATGTCCTGCGTTCAAATTTTTCTTTTTCTTCTTTTGATTTCTGGAGCACAATCCTGTAGTAATGCGGCGCGCATGTGGGCCTAACGAGCATGTCTTTTTCACCCTTCTCCATCTGGTAGTGCCACTCAAGCAGTTCCTCGTAATCCTCTTTTGAAATCAGCTCATTCATTATCTCCTTGCCCCTGCCTGTCGGGACAATCATGAACATATACCATGCAGTAGCGCCAAGCTCCTTTGCAAGTTTATATACCTTTTGTATATCCCCCTGATTTCTCTTTGTAAAAGAGGAATTTATGATAAATTCAATACCGTGTTTTTTGAATAACCTCGCAGCGTTTATCGTCCCTGAAAATGCGCCCTTCTGATTCCTGAAATCATCATGGACGACCTCCGATGAACCGTCAAGACTGAGGGAGACAATCCTTATCCCTGATGCCTTAATCTTTTCACATATCTCATCAGTGACAAGCGTGCCGTTTGTTGCAAGACACATCCTCAATCCCTTTTCAGTCCCGTATTTTGCTATGTCAAAGACATCTTTTCTTAAAAGCGGTTCGCCGCCGGAAAGCACGATAACAGGCTTTGCATAACTTGTTATATCATCTATGACCCTGAATGCCTCTTCTGTGGGGAAATCAGGATGCTTAGACACTACCATCTCGGAAGATGAACGGCAGTGAATGCACTTAAGATTACACCTGCGCGTAATCTCCCAAGCAATCCATCTCGGTTCAACATTGGCAATCATTTTGATATTCTAACATACGGAGAAAAGCCTTACATGAATTTCACGAAGACCTCATTAGACAGCAGAATGCCCTTCCTTGTTAACCTTAAAAGATTTGAATCCGCAATCTCTATCAGGCCTGCTTCCTGAAGTTCTTTTATTTCTTTCCGGCAAACTGCCAGCAGGTCCCTCCCGTATTTTTTGCCAAATTCCTCTAGATTTACGCCCTGAGTCTTTCTTAAGCCGAGGAAAATGGCTTCTGACAATGCTTTATCTCCAGTTATGTCCTCGGATTTCCGAACAGGCGTTTTCCCTGATAAAATGGTTTTTACATAATCTTTAAGGTTATCTGTATTGTAAAATCTTTTCCCGTTTATAAAAGAATGTGCAGCCAGCCCGGCTCCGCAGTATTCCCCTCTGTCCCAGTAATTAACATTGTGCCTGCAGAAATAATCCGGCAGTGCGAAATTTGAAATTTCATAATGCATGAAGCACTGAGATTTCAGAAAATCAATTGCATAGTCATACATCTCAATGATTTTATCTTCATCTAATGATTTTAGTTTATTTTGCTCTGAAAACATCCTTTTTTGTCTTTTTTTGTCATTCCTGCGAAGGCAGGAATCCAGTTCATTATAATTTATAGACTCTGATAGAAGGCTGTCTGGTTTCCCGCTTATGCGGGAATGACTATTTTCAGCGTGCATCTGATTTTCATGACTTCCTGTATTGTTTTCAGCATAAATATTTTCCCCCATATATTCATAAAGCACTGTCCCTTCTTCCACTGTAAGCTCATATGTAGAAATATGCGTTGGTTTCAGGCTCACTGTCTTCTGAAGCGTTCTCTTCCAGCTCTCAATATCCTGCCCCGGAATCCCGTATATGAGGTCTATCCCTATGTTTTTTAATCCTGTTTTTTTCGCAAGAAGCACCGCCTCTTCTGCCTCGTCCGACTTATGAATTCTGCCAAGAAAATTTAGCTCACTATCATTAAACGACTGGACGCCGATGCTGATTCTGTTTATACCAGAAGAAAAAAGTGCATTAAGTTTTTCACTATTGATTGTCCCGGGATTTGCCTCAATAGTAGCCTCGTAATTTTCTGCGAAAGAAAGATTCTTGAAGATGTGCCTGATTAAATCAGTGATGCCTTCGGTTGAAAGCACAGTCGGCGTCCCGCCGCCGATGTAAAGGGTGGAGAACACAGGTTCTTTAGAGACATTTAAAATCTCCTTTTTCAGCGTCTCAAGATACGCCGCCTCTTTTTCAGGGCTGTAAATCCCGGACACAAAATCGCAGTAGATGCATCTTTTTACACAAAACGGAATATGGACATAGAGTGAAACCGGCATAAATGATTTTAACAGAGATTAATGTTTTCTTGAAACACTCCAGCATAAAAAGTTATCCTTAAGACCATGGAAAATGTTGTAAGCACTAACAGGAAGGCGTATCACGATTATTTTATAGAAGAGATCTGTGAGGCGGGGATTTCACTGCTTGGCACAGAGGTAAAATCCATCCGTGAAGGCAGGGCAAATCTTAAGGACAGCTATGTGCTGATAAAAGGTGGGGAGGCGTTTCTTTTTAACTGCCATATCAGCCCTTACAGCCACGGAAACATCCTGAACCATGACCCTTTAAGGACAAGAAAGCTCCTCCTGCACAAAAAAGAGATACAGAGATTATGGGGGAAACTCACTCAGAAGGGATTTACCCTTATCCCGCTTAAGATATATTTTAAAAACGGCAGGGTAAAGGTTGAGATCGGCCTTTGCAAGGGCAAGAGACAGTACGAAAAGAGAGAGACGCTGAAAGAAAGGGAAGCGAAGAGGGAGATTCAGAGGCACCTGAAAAGATAAGGAGGACATAGGCACAAGGTTTACTGCATTGCAAAATGCAAAATTAACAATTAGCATTTCAATTTATTTTTTGTCACTGTTAAATGATAATTTTGCAATGATAACTTTAAAATGTATTACTCAGATGTCTAACGTTTGAACCCTTGACCCCTGTCCTTACTGCTTGTCCCTCAGCGCAACAAGTCCCGGCAGGTCTTTTCCCTCAAGAAGCTGGAGCGCAGCGCCGCCGCCTGTTGAGATAAACGATATGCTTTCCGGGGAAACACCTGCCCTGCTTACGGCAAGGTCAGTATCCCCTCCGCCTACGATTGTAAGGGCATAGGCGTCAGCAACGGCGTGTGCAAGTGCAAATGTCCCGCGTGAAAAGGCATCAATTTCAAAAACCCCCATAGGCCCGTTCCATAAAATAGTCTTTGCGTTGCCCAGTGCGACTGTAAAAAGTCTCACCGAGGCTGGCCCTATGTCAAGCGCCCTCCAGCCTTTTGGTATTTCCTGAACAGGGACAATCTTGGTTTCAGCCCCCGGCTCAATACTCTGGGCAATAACACAATCTACAGGGAGATAGAACTTTACCCCCTTTGCTGTAACCTTTTCCCTTATATTATTTGCAAAGGCAAGCATCTCATCCTCTACAAGCGAGTCTCCCACCTGATAGCCTAATGCCTTCAAAAAGGTATAAGCCATACCACCGCCAATTATTACCTTATCAACCTTATTTTCAAGATTGCCAAGCACACCGATCTTGCCCGATACTTTTGCCCCTCCGAGGAGTGCAACAAATGGCCTGACAGGAGAATTCACAACTCCCTGCAGGTATTCTATCTCCTTACGCAGGAGAAATCCTGCTGCAGCGGGAAGAAATTTTGTAATGCCTACTATTGAGGCATGCGCCCTGTGAGCAGCGCCAAAGGCATCGTTTATATAATAATCTGCAAGTTTTGATAAAGCCTTGCTGAATTTTTCATCGTTTTTCTCTTCCTCAGGATGGAATCTCAGGTTCTCAAGGAGTACAATATCCCCTTCTTGCATCTTGCTTACAGAATCCTCCACGTCAGGACCAATGCAGTCAGGAAGAAAAAGCACTTCTTTTCTTAGAAGCCGCTGAAGCCTCTTTGCAACAGGCGCAAGGCTGTATCTTTTGTCTACCTTTCCCTTTGGTCTTCCAAGATGTGAAGTGAGGATTATTTTTGCGCCCTCATCAATGGCATAATTTATAGTCGGCAGTGTTGAACGGACTCTCCTATCATCCGTAATATTGAGGTCTTCATCAAGAGGGACATTGAAATCTGCGCGTATAAAAAGCCTCTTACCTTTTATATCCAGATCTGTAATTGTGAGCTTATTTAAGACCCCTTTAATTGGAATAGAATGGTTATTCATAACTTCCTCACTTCTTACTTGCCATATAAAGCATTAAATCTCTGATACGGCTGCTGTAACCCCATTCATTATCATACCAAGCAAGAACTTTTACCATATTGCCTTCAATGACTTTTGTAAGTGTAGCGTCAACTATAGCTGAATGCGGATTACCGTTAAAGTCTATAGAAACAAGGGGTTCTTCGGAATACTCCATGATTCCTTTTAGATTTCCTGATGCAGCATCCTTAAACGCTGCATTGACCTCTTCTGCAGTCGTCGTTTTTTCAACGTCTGCCACAAGGTCAACAATAGAGACATTCGGAGTTGGCACCCTGATTGCCATGCCGTCAAGTTTTCCCTTTAATGAGGGAAGTACAAGCCCTACTGCCTTGGCAGCGCCTGTTGTCGTAGGTATCATTGAGACTGCGGCTGCACGCGCCCTTCTAAGGTCCTTGTGAGGCAGGTCAAGGATTCTCTGGTCATTCGTATACGAATGGATAGTTGTCATAAGTCCGCGCTTTATTGTAAATTTCTGATGAATTACCTTCGCAATCGGTGCAAGACAGTTTGTTGTGCATGAGGCATTGGATATAATCTTGTGTTTTGAAACGTCAAGCGTGTCCTCATTAACACCAATGCAAACCGTTGCGTCAGGCTCTTTTGCAGGCGCAGATATGATTACCCAGCCTGCCCCTGCTGTCAGGTGTTTTGATGCACCGGCTCTGTCAACAAAACGCCCTGTTGACTCAAGCACTATATCAACCTTCATCTCCTTCCACGGAAGCTGTGCCGGGTCTGTAATTGCAGTAACCTTTATCTCTTTCCCGTTCACAATCAGGCTCTGGTCTTTTGCCTGAACATCTGCCTTGAAGATACCGTGAACAGAGTCATACCTCAGAAGGTGTGCCAGCGTCTTTGCGTCTGTCAGGTCGTTTATGCATATAATATCAATCCCGTTTTGTCCAAGGCTTGTCCTCAGAAAATTCCTTCCTATCCTCCCAAAACCGTTGATTCCTACGCGTATAGCCATGATATCCTCCTGTAAATAGTATTTAGCGATTAGCAATTAGCGGTTAGTTAAATAGACTAACAGCTAAACGCTATCTGCTTTGTTTTCAAATTTCCATCAGTTCTTTCTCTTTATGAGCCATGATTTCATCAACCCTCTTTATATACGAATCTGTTAGCTTTTGTATTTCATCTGTTGACTTTTTGGCGTCATCTTCGCTTATCAGCTTATCTTTCTGAAGTTTTTTGATTTCCTCATTGCCGTCACGCCGGATGTTTCTTACAGATACCTTTGACTCTTCGGTCCTTTTATGCACATGTTTTATGATTTGTTTCCTGCGCTCTTCTGTCAGCGGCGGGATAGGAACGCGTATAATTTTCCCGTCATTGCTGGGGTTTAATCCGAGGTCGGATTTTTGTATGGATTTTTCAATTTCTGATATTAACTTCGTGTCCCACGGCTGTATTGTAATCAGCCTGCTTTCAGGAACAGACATCGTTGCAACCTGATTAATCGGTGTGGGCGTTCCATAATAATCAACGGTTATCCCGTCAAATACGGCAAGGGATGCCCTGCCTGTCCGTATGCCTGCAAGGTCTTTTTTCAGTACTTCAAGCGTTTTTTCCATCTTATCAATGAGTCTTTTTTTTACCTCTGCCTGCATTGAAGTTTCACCCCCTGATTAATGTTCCGATTTTTTTACCTTCTATAATTTTTTTAATATTTCCTTTTTTCTTGAGGCTGAACACGACTATCGGCAGGTTGTTGTCCATACACAGTGATATTGCCGTAGAATCCATTACGTGAAGGCCCCTTTTAAGAACATCAATATATTTAATTTCTGAGAATTTTTTTGCTGCGGAATCTTTCATGGGGTCACTGCTGTAAACGCCGTCAACTTTTGTTGCCTTGAGGATGACCTGAGCGCCGATCTCCATTGCCCTGAGCGCTGCGGCAGTGTCTGTGGTAAAAAAAGGATTCCCTGTGCCGCCTGCAAAGATAACAATTCTCCCCTTCTCAAGGTGCCTTACTGCCTTTCTCCTGATGTAAGGTTCTGCAAGCTCCTTCATCTCTATGGCTGTCTGCACCCTCGTTGCCACACCGAGACGCTCAAGTGCATTCTGAATTGCAAGGGCATTAAGCACAGTAGCCAGCATGCCCATATAGTCTGCGGAAGTCCTCTCAATGCCTTTGGCACTCGCATCAATCCCGCGGAATATATTCCCTCCGCCAATAACAACTGCGATCTGGACGCCTGATGAAGCAATCTCCTTGAGCTCGCCTGCAATTAAATGGATTACGTGCGGGTCAATCCCATAACTCTTGTCGCCCATGAGGGCCTCTCCGCTTAATTTCAGAATAACCCTTTTATATTTAGTCCGTGTCATTTCTCAGCATTTCTCGCCAAGTTGAAATCTTGCAAAGCGCTTAACGACAATGTTTTCCCCGAGCCTTGCTATTTTTTCAGTAATTATATCCTTGACTTTTTTCTTTTGTTCGGGGTCTTTAATAAAAATCTGATCCATAAGGCAGCTATCGGTATAGAATTTCTCTAATCTCCCCTCTATGATTTTTTCTGCCACATGGGGCGGTTTTCCTGCTATCTGGGATGCATAGATTTCTTTCTCTTTTTCTATGACACTTGCGGGGACATCATTCCTTTTCAAGTACGGGGGGTTTGCGGCTGCAATCTGCATTGCAATGTCCTTGACGAGTAGTCTGAATTCGTCGGTCTTTGCAACAAAATCTGTTTCACAATTTACTTCTACGAGTACCCCGAGTTTATCTATGTGGATATAAGAGGCTATTGTTCCATCCGATGCCTCCCTGCCAGCCTTTTTTGAAGCCATTGCCAGCCCTTTTTGTCTAAGTATGTCAATTGCTTTTTGAAGACTGCCGTCTGACTCTGTAAGTGCTTTCTTACAGTCCATAAGACCGGCTCCTGTTTGTTCCCTTAGTTCCTTTACAGCAATAGAGCTTATATTCATCCCGTTAGACCTCCTTGAAAGCCTGTCTCTAAGATACAAAATTTGCATTTACTCTCACTCTTTAATACATCGATATAAAACAATAAATGTCTAACGGGATTCATCCGGCGACTTCCTCCTTGTTCTCCTCTGATATTTTTTTCTGTATCGCCTCAGACTCGGCAGACTCCATAAGGGTCTTTTCAAGAATACTCCTGCCTTCAATAGCCGCATCAGCCATCCTTGATGTTATAAGCTTTATTGACCTTATTGCATCATCGTTTCCCGGAATGGGATAGTCCACTTCATCTGGGTCGCAGTTTGTGTCAATAATGGCGACTACAGGGATTAACAGCCTTTTTGCCTCAGCAACGGCAATCCTTTCTTTCTTCGGGTCAACAACAAAAAGTGCGCCCGGCAGTAACCCCATTTCTTTTATTCCCGCAAGATTTTTTACAAGGCGCGTCCTTTCGGTCTCAAGCTTTGCCACTTCTTTTTTGGTCAGTAATTTATATGTGCCGTCTTCCTTCATCTTTTCAATCTTTTTTAATTTTTCTATGCTGAGCCTGAGTGTCTTAAAGTTGGTGAGTGTGCCTCCGAGCCACCGCTGATTTACATGAAAGCATTTTGCACGCTGGGATTCTTCCACTATGACATCCTGCGCCTGTTTCTTTGTGCCTATAAAAAGTATTGTCTCACCTTTGCTTTGCGTATCCTTAATAAAGTTATACGCCTCTTCTAACATCTTAACGGTCTTCTGAAGGTCAATAATGTAAATACCGTTGCGCTCTCCGAAGATAAATTTCTTCATCTTGGGATTCCATCGTTTTACCTGATGTCCAAAGTGGACGCCCGCCTCTAAAAGCTCCTTCATTGTAACTACCATGAGTTCCTCCCCGGTTTTTAATGAAAATTTTTCCTCCGCCCTTTCTCTCCAAATCCCGACCCTCCGGGACACCGCTTAGAGAGAATATTGGATGGGCGTGTGTTTTTTGGTAGCGGGGAGAGGATTTGAACCTCTGACCTTCGGGTTATGAGCCAAATCCAATCCAAACTACTAAGAAACTGTAACAAAGAAAAGGCGTTATTGTCAAGGACTTGTTTTATTCTGGCAATAAAGCCTTATCTCTCATTTTGGGGTGTTTTTGGATATTTTGTTAGAAGATTGTTAGAAAATTACTTTAGACTCTGTCTATAACGGCAGACAGGTTTTTTTATTGACATAATTATTTTATAGGTATAATATACCAGTAATGAAAGCGGATTTGATAAGGTCCGAAAAGGTTATAGATGAACTTGAAAATACCGTTGAGATTAAGATGTGGCGATTACCGGAACCCACAGAGGATAAACCACATGGATATAAATATTCACTGGTTTATGTTGTAAATGAGGTAAGAGTAATAGGCTATGACAATGCAGAAGGCAAAAGAGACCACAGGCACATAAAAGAAAAAACAGAGCCGTACAGGTTTGTTAGCCTTAGAAAATTGGCACGTGACTTTTATAATGATGTTGAAAAATATAAGAGAGGTGAACTATGAGAGTAAAAAAAATCAGGATAGGCATTAAGGACATAAAGACAGCACTTGATGATTTTGTAAGAACTGGAGAGGCTATTGAAAAAGGGGAGAAGGTAAAAAAGGAAACAGGGGTTTACTTTACCACTTTTACAGCATTTAGAAAGGTTATGACACCTAAGAGGCTTGAACTCCTGCACATCATCAAGACAAAAAAACCTTCATCTCTCAATGAGCTTGCACGGATGGCAAAAAGGGACGTTAAAAATGTGGTTGATGACGTGAAGTATTTAGAGCGTATAGGACTGATTGAAAAGAAGGCGGAGAATAAAAAGATAGCACCTATCATAAGGTATGACAAGATAGCATTAGAGATAGCGGTGTAAAAAGATTGCGGATACACTTGATATGAGGCTCGTTGTGAGACTGCAAAAGAAAAGGGTACAAAGGCAAGCCGGTTAAGCATGGATTGTTAAAAGACCAGATAGCAAAGGCAGGGCTGACAGTGGAGGAGTTTTTAAGGTTGTAGAGATGACCACCAATCAAAATATCTATATCCAGCCCAGACTAAAATATTTCCCTACCTTTGAAAAACTGCTCGAATCGAAATCTCAATATGGCGACTACGATTTTTTCTATGATGATAAATTCTCATTTAAAGATATTTTCGCCAAGAAA
>JACROO010000127.1 GCA_016214355.1 Nitrospirota bacterium
CTTTGCGGCATCGGTTCTGTAGCTGCCAGGCAAGTACTGCTTGAAAAGGTACGAAAAAAAGATTTCCTTACTAAGGGACTTGATGAGAAAAAGGAGTTTTTTGCAGCCCTGTCCAACTGGAATGATACTGAAATGGTAAATTTCATAATGAACATCCTTAAAAACAAAGCGTTCTTCAAAAGGCTTCACCATAATGAGAATAAGGCATGCGCTGCATATTCTCTTGGACTAATGGGGAATAAAGACGCCCTCCCCGCCTTATACAAACTCAAAAACTCAAAGAATAAACTCTTAAGAGAGCACGCGAGTGCCGCTATAAATAAGATTGAACATGGTACATAAAGAAGACGATATAATAAAGATTTCAAAAGATATAATAAACCAGTTTGCAATTATCATCAGGACTGCACAAATACATGACCCCGGAAATGTAGCCGTCACCACTGCCATTGACAAGCTTATCGCCACGGCAAATCCGTTAATAGATTCTTCAGGTGCGCTCACATTTGAGTTCATCGGAGAATTTTTTTATGTAAACAAGATGAGAGTTGGATATTCTACGGAATATTTTCTTAATTTTGCTTTTCTTATGCGGGAGTTTAAGAAAAACGGATTAGGCAGCATAATAATGAATACTACCTTGAAATCTGAAGATATGCAGATATTTTTAAAGGCATTTATATCGTCAACATTCTCCAGTGAGCCTTTTAATACCCTCGTAGACGGCATTGCTCACAGCCATTCGCTTAGCGTTGGACCCCTGCAAAAGATTAAAGAAAAGGAAGAGGAAGAATTTGATATCAGAAAACAGGTTAAGAAAACATACTACAATGCTGTCTCATATACAAAGGGGATAATGAATCAAATAAAATCAGGAGAAAAAATCAACATTAAAAAAGCCAAACGGATTGTAGAATCAATGGTAGACCTGATACTTCAGCAAGAAGAACTGCTTATCTGGATGACTGCCATAAAAGATTACGACGAATATACTTTTTACCATTCTGTTAACGTCAGCATCCTGTCTGTTGCGCTGGGTCAAAAGCTCGGCTTGAACAAAAAAGCACTCACAGAACTCGGGGTCGTTGGACTCTTTCACGACTCAGGGAAGATGGAAATTCCCCAGGAAATACTTAATAAACCAACCGAGTTTACAGCAGACGACTGGAGGATAATGAAACGGCATCCTTTTTGGGGTGTAAGGGCAATACTGAAATTTAAAGGGCTTGATGAGATATCAGTCAAAACTGCCATTGTTGCCTTTGAGCATCACCTTAACTATGACCTGTCAGGTTATCCATCGGTTTCCATCCCCATGGAACTGGATTTTTATTCAAAGATAGTGACCCTTGCAGACCGCTACGATGCAATAACATCAGCAAGAGTATATGCACGGATTGCAGTGCCTCCGGATAAGGCACTCAGCTTTATGATGGAAAAAGCAGGAAAAGATTACGACCCTCTTTTGGTCAAATTCTTTATAAATATGATCGGGGTGTTCCCTGTCGGCACTCTTTTACTTCTTGACACAAAAGAACTTGGGCTTGTATTTGAGGGCAATGCCACTTTCCCGGATAAGCCAAGGGTCTTAATCGTCATAGACAGTGACGGCAATAAAATCAAGGGCCGTGTTGTAGACCTTACAGAAAAAGACAGCAGCGGCAATTACCTGAGAAAAGTTGTAAAGACATTGGACCCCAATAAATATAATATCAACCTTGCGGAATATCTACTATAATCTTAAAGAAGCGTAATCCGTCATGGCAATAAGCAATGAACCCCCGTATGGTCACGATTCTTGTTATTGCTTTTTTATCCCTCATTATGATATAAAATATGCCTTGCATAACTAATAGTGCAGGATAGACTCTTTGCCCTTATTAAATTATGGTAAGGGCTTCCCGATTAATCGGGATAATCCACAAGGAGGTGCAGAGTGAACTATTACGAAAACATTATGATTATTGACCCTAATCTTAATGAGAGGGAAACAGAAAAGGCTGTTGAAAGGGTCAAGGAAGTAATCAGCAAATCCGGCGGTGAAATCCTCAGGTCAGAAAACCTCGGAATTAGAAAACTTGCTTATAATGTAAAAAAGCAGAAAAAAGCTACTTATATATTACTGCTTTTCCAATCCCCTCCCACCGCAATCTTAGAACTGGAGCGATTTTACAAAGTATTTGACCCTGTCCTTAAATTCATTGTGATTAAACTCAAAAAGAAACAGACAGCAGCGGCACTGGCATCTTTAGAGGCAAGTGCAAAAACAGATATTAAAAATATTCCACCGGGAACTGCTAAAAAAACTGAGGGCTTTTCAGGTGCGGAATCGGCCCGCAGCGAGGAGGTAAAATAAGATGTTTAACAAAATAATTCTTGTGGGTAACCTTACACGGGATCCTGAGATGAGATATACGCCTCAGGGGACATCCGTGTGCAATTTCGGGATTGCCGTTAACCGTAAATATAAACAGGGCGAAGAAGTTAAAGAAGACGTTACGTTTATAAATGTGGTTGTATTCGGCAAGCAGGCTGATACGTGCGGGCAGTACCTGAACAAGGGAAGCGCTGTGCTCGTTGAAGGCAGGCTGCAGGAGAGACGATGGGAAACGGAAGAGGGGCAAAAGCGGAGCAAATTTGAGGTCGTTGCCCAAACAGTGCGTTTCCTGTCTAAAAAACAAGGAGGCACTGCTGACACCGAGACAGCAGGAGGTTCTGATATTGCTCCTCCGGATGAGGCAACAGATTTGGAACCGTTCTAAAGTTTTCAAATTCTATCCCCCTTTGTCAAAGCCATGGCTCGTAGAGGGGAGTAAGGGGGATTTTTTAAAAAAAGAATTTGAGGGAACCATGACAAACGAATTAGAAAGGAGTAGATAAAAAGTGCAACCGAGGAGATTCCAGAAAAGAAGATTCTGCAGGTTTTGCGTGGACAAAACACCCTTTATTGATTACAAAGACCTCAAAACTCTAAGGTCATATCTTACAGAGAGGGGTAAGCTTATTGCAGGAAGAATAACAGGCACCTGCGCAAAACATCAGAGGGAACTGACCACTGCGATAAAGAGGGCGCGCAATATAGCATTCCTGCCGTTTGTGGAAAAATAATATGCGAATTTCAAAAGCATGGGTTTCGGTTATTGCTAAAGAGATAATAGAAGAACTCATTGCTAAAAAATTAATAGAGCTGAAAGTCACAAAGGATGCGGCAGTAAAACAGTTAGATGAAATTATGCTCTTTGAGCTTACGGCTGAGGACAGGCTGAATGAGGAAGTCAGGGAACTTTTAAAAAAATACGATAGAGATATTGAGAAGGGACGCATGGATTACCGTAAGCTGTTTGAACTCACAAAGCAAAAACTTACAAAGGAGCGGAACCTCATCCTGTGAGACTCTCTGACGATAAGATAACCCACCTTACGCATATTTCACTCAAAGGACTCTTAGATAAAAACATAATCAACATCTTATCCGAAGACAGCGCCATAAGACGTGAAATGAGGCGCGTGATTACAAACGAATTAAAACTTGCCGAAGACATGGACAGGGCAGTGCGAGGAAAGCTTGCTTCCTACTCCAAGAAAATCCCCGAAGGAAGTCCTGAATGGGACATCCTTTATCATAAGTTCTTCCACGAAGAAGCCGCAAAAAAAGGCAGGGGCTGAGCCGAATTTCTTTATTTTATTAAGCACCAATTTTCTTCCTAAGCAAATAGTCCCTGATAAAGCCATCAATGCCTCCGTCTAAGACAGAAGTAACATCACCTATCTCAATGCCTGTCCTGTGGTCTTTTACCATTTGATACGGCTGAAGAACATATGACCTTATCTGGCTTCCCCATGCGATGTCTTTTTTCTCGCCGATAAGCTCCTCAACCTTTTTATCCTGCTCTTTTTTCTTAATGGCATAAAGCCGCGCCTTAAGTATCTTCATCGCAGTAGCCTTATTTTTATGCTGTGAACGTTCATTCTGACAGCTTACTACTATTCCTGTCGGGATATGAGTAAGCCTTACAGCCGATGATGTCTTGTTTACATGCTGTCCGCCGGCGCCTGATGCCCTGAATGTATCTATCCTTAAATCATCCTCTTTTATCTCAACCTCAATATCCTCATCCTCGCCTATCTCAGGATAGACAAGTATTGCAGCAAAAGAGGTATGGCGACGCTTGTTTGCATCAAAAGGGGAAATCCTTACAAGCCTGTGCACCCCTGCCTCTGCCTTGAGATAGCCGTAAGCATAAGTACCTGTGACAGTTATAGTAGCACTTTTTATCCCTGCCTCTTCGCCGGGAAACAGTTCCACAATTTCAGTCCTGAAACCCTTTTGCTCAGCCCACCTGAGATACATCCTCATCAGCATCTGCGCCCAGTCCTGACTCTCCGTGCCGCCTGCGCCCGGATGTATGGCAATTATAGCATTGCTCCTGTCATGCTCTGCCGAGAGTATGCTCCTGAGTTCTGTGTCATCCGTCTCAATCTTAGCCGCTTTAATGTCCCTGTCAAGTTCTTCTAAAAAAACGTCGCCTTCCTCATCTTCTGAGAGTTCAAAAAGAATATCAATGTCAGCTAATCTTTTTTGAAGGCGGTGAAGCGGCTCAAGCGTGTTTTCAATATTTGATTTTTCCTTGAGTAGTTCCTGCGTCCTGACCGGCGAGGACCACGTGTCCTCGGATAAAAGCTCTTTCTGGATTGCTTCTAAGCTAAGTGCAAGTGCTTCGGAATCAAAGATACCTCCTGAGGGCATCAAGCCTTGATTTGAGTTCTTTAAACTCTTCTTTTAAATTTTCCTTTATGATCATTTTTTCTCCTTTATATATTTAAACCACAGAGGACACAGAGACTTTAAATTTTCTGTTTTCTCCTCGGTTTCAAATCTTTCTGCCGGTACTATTAGCTATTAGCAATATACAGCTAATTATACAAAAAAATACAAAAAGGTCGCCGTATTTTGAATAAAAACTCTCACTGAACGACCCGATTTCCAAATCTTCTGTTAAGGCGGAGGTTACAAAAATATCGCTTTTTCTTATTATCCTGCCCTTTGCATCTATAAAGCCGGAAATCCCCGTGTTTGCAGCCCTTATTACAGGGACCCTGTTTTCGATGCCTTCAACAAGTTTGTTGATAAATGGGAACAAGTTCCTCAGAGGGACATATTCACCATACGGGACTAAATGTATTTTATCATAAACAGACACTATAGTCCCATCAGGAGCAAGAAGGATAGAACTGTTTGATAACTGATATGTGTTGTTTTTTATCCCCTTGACTGTAACGCTTCCGAAAATTAAATGAACCCCCATGGATTTCTGGAATTCTCTAATCTCTGAGGTCAAGTTATTATCTGAACCAAAGATAAAAGGCACTGCGGTCTCGGGCCATACAATAAGAGAGGGGGAATCTGCCATAGCATTTTTGGCAAGGCTTTTATACGTATCAATTGTCTCCCTCTGAAAATTAATATCCCATTTTTTATCCTGTTCAATATTGCCCTGAACCACACCTGCCCTGATAGTATGACTGCCTTTACTGTCGCTGTTTAGCCTCCAGATACCATAAGATACAGATGCAATAAGTGTTATTCCAAGAATTATTAATCCTGCAGTCATATGCCATCGCCCCAGAAGCGGCATTTTATCATGCCTTCTGGGTCCATAGACAAATACATCAAATACCGCACCATTTACTGCTGCTATGAGAAAAGAAACGCCATAAACCCCTGTAATATCTGCTATCTGAATGAGTGCTAAAAATTTATATTGTGAATATCCTAAAACAGACCAGGGAAACCCAGTAAAAACATAGGTTCGTAAAAATTCCAGAGTGACCCATAAAACAGGAGCAATAAAAAGGGCTGGAAACCGGGAGCGTGCAGTGAGGTAGTTAAAAAATACTGCAAACACTCCAACATAACTGCCTAAATAAAGACATAAGGCTGCTACAAGGATACCACCCAGGAAGGCAGGGAGATGTCCGTAGTAATATATAGAATTAAAAACCCAGAAAATCGTCCCCAAGAAATATATAAAACCACTTAATATCCCCAGGAAAAAAGATGCCTTCATGTCCTTCTCAAGTAAAGATATAAGAAGCGGGACAATGGCGATCCATGAAAGCGGATAAAGGTCAACCTGCGGGAATCCCGCAACAAGAAGGATGCCAGAGAGGACAGATAGGGTAATGTCTTTTTTTGTCATCATTGTCAACTTTTTTTTAATCTCCCCTCTCTGTCAAACACTCTCTCTGACATTGAAAAAATCTATAGGTTTAGGTTATAGTTTCTCACACGGGCAGTTAGCTCAGTCGGTAGAGCAGAGGCCTGAAAAGCCTCGTGTCCGCAGTTCGATTCTGCGACTGCCCACCATTTCCCGCTACGTTAATTTGCAAGAATGCAGCCCCCCATCAAATATCTTATTCTTCTCCCTATTAGACAGTTAAAGGAGTTAGGGGTAATATAGTTGCTTATGGCAACTTAGAAGAAACTATCAGCTATAAACCTTCTGGCTCAACGTTAAATCATGAACAATTTAAACATAAAAAATGTCACTATCACACCAACCACTGCACCGAGAATGACCTCCCACGGGTTATGGATGCCTATACTAACCCTGCTTTGTGCAACAAATACCGCCAGAATAAAAACAAGGAAAGAGGACATAAAGCTTTCTGTAAGCATAGTGACCGCAGTCCATACAGAGAATGAAATTGCGGCATGACCGCTCGGCATTCCGCCCCTCAAAGGTGAGCCCTTCCTAAAAAATGCCTTTGTTATTATTACCAGTATAAGCACTGCAACGAGTGCTGTAAAGGCTATGCCCTCTCCTGTGTGCCTGGCTACTGTCAAACCTTTATAGAAACTTTCTTTAAGGGGACCAAGGAGTATCATATAACCTACTATGGCAGCGCCCACAGCAGTTATAAAGACTGCCCCGGCTGCGGTGTCTTTAATTGCCTTTGCCCTGTTGTCATACTCCCTGAAAATTACATCTACAATAGCCTCAATCGCCGTGTTAAGCATCTCTGCCGACAGCACTATTGAAGCTAAAATTACAATGGCTATAAACTCATAGAATCCTATCCCAAGGATGAGGCTGAATATAAGCATCAATATAGCTGCAAAGAGGTGATAAAGCATATGCCGCTGGGTCCGGGCGACGTGGAAAATACCATTTATGGCATTATTTGTACTGTCAATAAACTTCCTTAATGGCATTTAAAATCTCCTGTTCTTTTTTCTTCATTATATCTGCTTTGCAAACGGATTTTCCATGATCATAACCAACCAGATGCAGTACGCCGTGAATTAAAAGGCGATAAATCTCATCATAAAATCCTCTCCCTGAGACCCTTGCCTGAACTACTGCCACAGGAATATTTATAACAATATCGCCCAGCAATAAATGGGAAGTGAGAGGTGAAAAGTGAGAATCAGTTATCTGCGGAAATGAAAGCACATCGGTAGTTTTCTGCACACCCCTGAAAATAGTATTCAGCTCCTGCATATCTTTATCCCCCGCAAATAAAATGCTCAGCTCAACCGTAGGTAGTCCTAATAGGAGTAGTGTCTTCCGGGCTGCTTTTTTTACTCTTCTCCTGTTTATCCATCTGTGTTTTTGCTTGTTCTTTATCAATATCTTCATCTTTTATCTCAAAGCCGGGATAACTAATACGTCTGTGGAACATCCCTGTAAGGATATACACAAAATGTTTCTTTATTTCCTTCAGGTCCTTAAGGGTAAGTTCGCAGTCATCAAGCTGGCCGTCTATGAAAAAGTGATTGACAACCCTGTCAACAAGCGCAGATATCCTTGCAGGCGTAGGGTCTGTCAGGACTCTTGATGCCGCCTCAACAGCATCAGCCATAAGCACTAATGCCGCCACTCTGGTCTGCGGTCTTGGACCCGGGTATCTGAAATCCTCCTCAGAAAGGGGCTTAGAAGCATCCTCGTGCTGTTCCTTAGCCTTTTGATAAAAATAAGTAATAAGAGAGTTTCCATGGTGCTGCTGAATAATATTTATGACAGACTCGGGCAGGTTATGCTGTTTTGCAAGTTCAACTCCCTCTTTTACATGCGAGATTAATATCAGCCCGCTCATGTGCGGTGTAAGCTTATCGTGCTTGCTTATAAGTCCTGCCTGATTTTCTATAAAATAATCATGCATCTTCATCTTTCCGATGTCGTGATAATAGGCGCTTACCCTCGCTAAAAGGGGATTAACTCCCACAGCCTCAGCGGCAGACTCAACTAAATTCCCGACTATGATACTGTGGTGGTATGTGCCGGGCGCTAAAACTAAAAGATTGCGCATCAGCGGCTGATTAAGGTCAACCAGTTCCAGCAGGCTTATGTCAGTCGTAAGTTTAAAGAAATATTCAAGGAGCGGCAAAAAGGCAGAGACTAATGTTGTGACTATAATACCATTGGCAAAAGCAAAGAGGGCAGCTACGGGAGCATTAACCGTCATCAGTTTCCCGCTTAAAAAGGTTATAGTCACAGAAGTGAAAACACAGACAAGCCCGGTGAAGAACCCTGCCTTCCAGAGGGTTGACCTCTTTTTGCATCTTATTACCCCAAATGCAGATGTAAGACCTGCTGCAAAGGTAAAGATTGAATAAAAAGGATTACCCAGCCATATACCTGCAAGAAGACCTGTTATAACAGAAAACACTATGGCCGTGTGTATATCTAACAGGAGTGCCGTAAGCATAGAGCCCACAGAAAGCGGGATGGCATAGAATGATAAATGGGGGTCAATATTGCCGAGCCATTCCGTAAAACCTACGAGGATATAATAAAAACCCCTGCCGATTATTAAATTACTGACAAGCAAAACGCCTACGAGAAAAATCAACTTGTAGTTTTTATATATGGAGGGTTTATAACGCATGAAGTCTTTGTAAAAAATAAACAGCAGAAGCGTAACTATAAGAAAAATGCCCGTTGTATTTTCCAGAGACAATACCCTATCCCACACAATAACAACGGCAAGAAGCGCCCCGAAAAATATAAGCAGCAGTCCCTTTACGGCAGCTTCTCTGCTGATGCCCTTTTTGTAGCTGATTTTAAGGCTGTCTTTTTTCGCGTTAGTCACGGCCGGTTACCTCGCCGTTTCTACGTTCAAATTTCTCATAAGCCTTTATTATCTGCTGCACAAGCCTGTGCCTCACTACATCCTTTTCAGAAAAATATATAAACCGCACTTCACTAACATCCTTTAATATCTTTTCTGCCTCTATCAGTCCTGATGTCTTCCCGCTCGGGAGGTCAATCTGCGTTATGTCGCCTGTGATAACAGTCTTAGAGTTGAAGCCAAGCCGCGTCAGATACATCTTCATCTGCTCGGAGGTTGTGTTCTGTGCCTCATCAAGTATTACGAATGAATCATTAAGCGTCCTGCCTCTCATAAATGCCAGCGGTGCAATTTCAATAATTCCTTTTTCAATTAGCTTATGGGCTTTTTCAGTTTCCATCATATCAAAAAGTGCGTCATAAAGGGGACGTAAATACGGATTTACCTTTTCATACATGTCTCCGGGAAGAAAACCAAGCTTCTCCCCGGCCTCTACGGCAGGCCTTGCAAGAATAATCCTGCTGACCTGTTTTTTCAGGAAGGCATTTATAGCCATTGCCATAGCAAGATAGGTCTTCCCCGTCCCTGCCGGGCCGATCCCAATTACCATGTCATACTGTTTTATTGCCTCTATATACTGACTCTGGGTCTCAGACCTTGGGACTACGAATTTCTTTTTGGATGAAACGGGGATGGTATTTAAAAATAACTCTTTGAGGGAAAACTCAGTTCCCGCAGAGGCGGATTCATTCATTGCCCTGAGGGCATATCTTATATCATCAGGCGTTATGCTGTAACCATCTGCCTTTATAGCCTGCAACTCCCTGATAAGTCTTTCTGCCCTGCTTACATCCCCTGCGTCTCCCTGAATGAGTACCTTGTTGCCTCTGATGGATGCCTCAATGCCGAGGGCTCCTTCTATTATCTTGAGGCTCTTGTCCATTTCGTTATAAAACTGGGCAGAGTCTCTTTCTTCCTTTAACTCTAATGCGAGCTTAACCGTCTAATTTCTCCTTTAATAATACCTAAGAACCGGGAACTAAGAAGCAAGAACTATAATACATAAAATCCCAGTTCCCCGCCCTTCTTTTTAAGAATACCAAGAAATCAGATAAAATTCAAAATTAAAATCATACTATCATCATCGCATCCCCGTAGGAAAAAAATCTGTATCCAGCCTTTGAGCTTTCAATGTACGCTTTTTTAAGTGTCTCAAGCCCCGCAAATGCACAGGTAAGCATCATCGGCGTTGATTTAGGCTGATGGAAGTTTGTAATTAGTGCATCAATTATCTTAAATTTATAACCCGGATAAATAAAATTTGACGCCTTCCCTGCACTGGCTTTTATGCCAATCCCTGTTTCATTAAACGCAGATGCCTCAATCGCCCTGGTAACAGTTGTTCCTACTGCTATTACCCTCCTGCATTCTGTTTTAGCCTTATTAACAGCATTTGCTGTTGTCTCAGGGATTTCGTATGCCTCTTCTCCCATCTGATGTCTTCTTATGTCGTTAACTAATACAGGTTTAAAAGTGCCATAGCCTACATGAAGCGTTAATGTATGGACCTCAACCCCTTTTTCTTTTATCTTATTGAGAAGTTCCTTTGTAAAATGAAGCCCTGCTGTAGGGGACGCAACAGCGCCTTCTTTTTCTGCATATACAGTCTGATAATGCTCTTTATCAAACTCGCCTGCCTGTCTTTTTATATAGGGAGGTAATGGCATTGCACCAAGCTTATTTAAATATTTTTTAATGTCATCCCCTTTAAATTTCACATAAGCAGCACCATTATTGCGTGAGATATATGCAGAAATTCCATATTCAAATGTGACCTCGCATTTCTCCTTGGCACCTTGCCTCCCCTGCCTTCTCACCAAAGCCTCCCATGTATTTGTATAAAGTTCTTTTATCAGTAAAACCTCAATTTTACCTCCGCCTGGTTTTTTACCATAAAGCCGTGCAGGGATTACCATTGTATCGTTCAGGACAAGTACATCGCCAGCCTTAAGATATTCCGCCAATTCCCTGAATATCCTGTGTTCTGTCCTGTACTGACCTCTGTGCAGAATAAACAGTCTCGCTGAATCCCTCTCTATCAGCGGATACTGCGCAACCTGTTCTTTCGGCAAGTGATAATCAAAGTCTGAGAGTCTCATGTTTAGCAAACAGGGTTCAAGGATTCATGGATTCAAGCCTGCCGGCCGGCAGGCAGGGGTTCAAGTATTTATTTTTTAAGATTTTCACTTGACTCCTCAACCCCTTGACCCCTTGACCCCTGTCTTTGTAACACCGTCCCCGGATAATAGTATTCAAGAATTTCTTTATATGTCTTTCCCTGTTTTGCCATCTCAAGTGCTCCCCATTGTGAAAGTCCTACGCCGTGACCATACCCCTTTCCAATAAAAACAACCTCTCTTCCACCTGCCTCAACCGTAAAAAAAGTGCTTGGAAGTTCTTTGTACCCTAACAGTCTGCGAAGTTCTGCCGCATCAACTATTTTAGCAGAATCCCCTGTAAGCATCTTAAGTGTCTTTGCCCTGCCTGTAGAAGTAAATGCTGTAATGCTTATATCCTTCATGTCTTTTATGCCAACTGCCTTTTCTATTTCCTCAAAATTAAATTTTCTCTTCCACTGATAATACGGCGAGCTTTCATCCTGAGATGCCACTGACCTGAGATACGGATAACCTTTCTTTTTACCCCATACCTCCTCGGGAATCTCTGTCTTCCCGCCGCTCGTAGAATGATAAAACGCCTCTATAGGCTTGCCTTCATAGGTCAATATTTCCCTTTCTGTCTCCTTCACTGCGGCTGCAACCCAGGGGTCGGTATTCTCACCCTTATAAACCTGATTAAGTACTGTGGAGGTAAGATGATAGTCTTTCCCTTCGTTAACATTTTTATAATAAGCCGCATACGTTCTTGCGATAACGGCCTGAACCTTCAGAGCCTCCATATCCCATCCCTTGCCTACCTCTTGTGCAACAACTCCTTCTACATATTTTTCAAACGGGAGTTCATTAATAAATAAAAGTCCGTTTTTGTCTCTCCTGACCTCAATACGGCCATTGTAAATCTGCCCATTCGTAGAGAGTTTGCCGTTTAGATTCCCAATCTTCTGGGCGTCTTCAGTAAGAATTGCCTCGTTAATGTCACGATTATTCGGAATCAGGACTCTTATAGTATCTTCAGCGCTGAGTAACGGTGCTGAAAGACAGATAAATATGAGTAGACTTATGGAAATTATATGTTTCACCTTAAAATTCTCCCCCCTCACCCTAACTACTTACTACTATCTACTTGCTACTTTTTGTTTTCTTTCCTCCATACTGTATTTGCATCCGCAGTATTTCTGCCTGTAAAAGCCAAGTTGTTTTGAAACAGCCATCGCCGTGCTAAAATCAGGTCTGAAATCTTTAAGATAGAACTGCACATTGTATTTGCCTGCAAGTTTGCTTCCAATGTTAGTAATTTCTTCAAAGCTCTGATAAGGGCTTATGAGCAGTGTTGTGGAGAAGGCATCAAAACCTTCTTTTGCTGCATTATGTGCAGTCTCTTCAAGCCTGAGCCTGTAGCAGGATTTACAGCGTTCACGCACCGCCACCCCACTATTTATAATCCCCCTCTGTCCCCCTTTACTAAAGGGGGATGTAGGGGGATTATAAATAGGAGAGGAAAGATTATCAGGTTTAACTGCTTCATTAAAATCTTCCGGCTTATATTCTTTATAAATCATATCAATATTCCTCATGCCTGCAAAATCTCTAAGTGAATCAAGACGCAAGTTATATTCCTCAAAAGGATGGATGTTCGGGTTAAACCAGAAACCGGTAAGTCCGTGCCCTTCTTCAAGCACTGTCTTAACAGGATAAATAGCACAATTCACACAGCATATGTGAAGAAGAATTTTCACAATTTCAGAACAACCCCTTTGGCAGTGCCCTCCCAAAGTGCTCGTAAGCAAGTCTTGTTGCTATTCTTCCCCTTGTCGTCCTTTCAATAAAACCTTCCTGCAGAAGAAAAGGCTCATAAACATCCTCTATGGTCTCCTTTTCTTCCCTTACTGATGCTGCAAGTGTTTCAACCCCGACGGGTCCGCCATTGAATTTTTCCATAATGGCAATAAGGAGCCTTCTGTCCATCTCATCAAAACCTCTTGCATCAACCTCCAATGCCGTGAGAGCCTGCATTGTTATCTCTATTTCAACCACACCACTGCCTTTTACCTGTGCGAAATCCCTGACGCGCCTTAAAAGCCTGTTGGCAATTCTTGGGGTGCCTCTTGACCTTCCCGCAATCTCCGAGGCAGCATCCTCTTTTATTTCCACATTCAGTATTTCTGCAGAGCGGAGGAGTATTTTTTCAAGGTCTGCCGGCACGTAGTAATCAAGCCTGTTAATTATGCCGAAGCGGTCCCTCAGCGGGGATGTTAAAAGACCTGTCCGTGTAGTGGCGCCAACAAGGGTAAATTTAGGCAAATTCAATTTGATACTCCTTGCGCTCGGACCCTGCCCTATAATTATATCAAGCTGATAATCCTCCATTGCAGGATAAAGAATCTCTTCCGACACCCTCGGCAGCCTGTGAATTTCGTCAATGAAAAGTATATCTATGTCGCCCAGATTTGTGAGTATTGCCGCTAAATCCCCGGGTCTTTCAAGGACAGGACCAGAAGTCACCTTTATCCCCACACCCAGTTCAGTAGCAATTATATGGGCAAGGGTTGTTTTGCCAAGTCCGGGAGGGCCGCAGAACAGGACATGGTCAAGCGGTTCTTTCCTCTGCCTTGCCGCCTGGATGAAAATTTTAAGATTCTCTTTAATCTTGTCCTGACCGACAAATTCCTCAAAAGACCTCGGACGGACAGTCATCTCAAAACTGAGGTCGTCTTCTTTAATCTCAGGGCTTACAGGTCTTTCAGGTGTATCTTTCATAAATTTTTAATTTTTCATTTTGATTTTTAAATTTTCATTTGCTCTCTGTCAGATATTTTAATGCTTCCTTTATAATATCTTCAATAGCATTTGCTCCGCTTTTTAAAGCCTTCTCCACCGCATTCTCAGATACAGACCTCTTATAGCCAAGGTTGACAAGCGCAGACACCGCATCGTCCGACAGTATGTTATCTCCGGAATAAGCCGATGTAGCTGAAGGGAGCTTCTCCCTTAATTCCAGAACAAGCCTTGATGCTATCTTCTTGCCGAGACCGGGGATTGTGGTCAATAATGCTATATCCTCGTTATAAACAGCCTCTACGAATTTCTTTGCCGGCATGCCTGAAAGAATTGCAAGCCCCAGTTTAGGTCCTATGCCGTTAATGTTAAGAAGAGTAATAAAAACCCTTTTTTCTTCTTCTGTAAGAAACCCGTAAAGCTGCAGTGCATCTTCTCTTACATGAGTATATGTATGAAAGAGGATTTCTGCTCCAACATCCGGTATATTTGACAAACTGCTAAGGGGAATGTGTACGTGATAACCGACACCGCCTACGTCCACCACAACCCCGTCAGGTTTTTTGCTGAGCACTTTTCCTTTAAGTGAGGCTATCAAGGTCATATCTCCTGTTTATACCATTTTTAAATAGAATACCAGAACTCAAAGATTAAATTATCTGTACCCTGTCTGATTATTTATATGGCACACGCATAAGGCAAGGGCGTCAGTCATGTCTTCGCTCAGAGTCTCAATTTTTTGTGACGAAAGGTTTAAATTTAAAATTCTTATCACCATTTCCTTGACCTGCCGTTTTTCAGCCCTTCCATAACCTGTAAGAGCCATTTTTAATTCAGTTGAATTGTATTCAAAAACCGGCATATTATCCTCAGCCGCGAGGAGCATCGCAATCCCGCGGGTTGAACCAAGGGCAAATGCAGAACTGATGCTTTTATGATAAAAAATTTTTTCAATACATAACTGGGACGGTTTATACTCGTTGATAATTTTTTTAAGGGAAGTGTACAGATGTTTCAGCCGCTCCGGCAGCGGGGTTTTACTGTTCATCCTAATCACGCCTGATGCAATATAAACTGGCAACTGAGAACTGAGAGGTAATTTTTTAGTTCCTACTTCCCCGTTCTTAGTCCTTAGTTCAACTATTCCATAACCGCAGCAGATAGTCCCAAGGTCTATACCAATTACGCGCATATTATTTATAAGGCACAAAGGGACAAAGTAGCAAAGGCGCTCTGTGCCTTAATTAGCTTTTGCCATTATCTCTTCAGGTATATCAAAGTTCGCATAAACATTCTGCACATCATCTTGGTCTTCAAGGGCATCCACTAATTTAAGCATCTGCACTGCCTCTTTCTGCCCAAGCTTGACATAATTCTTCGGAAGCATTGTTATCTCTGCAAAATTAATCTTTATGTTTGTCTTTTCAAGTGTCTCTTTTACTTTTCTTAGGTCCTCCATGGCTGTGATAATTTCATAGTTTTCCTCTTCCGGGTCATTCTTCATATCTTCCGCCCCTGCATCAAGGACAAGCGACATCAGCGTATCTTCGTCAGACTGTTTTTTGTCAACCAGTATATAGCCTTTTTTATCAAATATCCATGAGACACAGCCTGTCTCTCCGATATTCCCTCCGTGTTTGGACATCACATGCCTTATCTCTGAAATAGTCCTGGTCTTATTGTCAGAAAGGATCTCAATCATCAGGGCAACACCGCCGGGACCATATCCCTCATAGACCACTTCCTCAAAAGATACCCCGGGAAGTTCCCCTGTGCCCCTCATTATTGCCCGCTTAATGTTTTCTGCGGGCATGTTTGCGCCTTTTGCCCTTTCAATTGCAAGCCTTAACCTTGCGTTGGCATTCGGGTCACCACCGCCTGTCTTGGCAGCAATAATTATCTCTTTTGAAAACCTGGAGAAAAGCTTTCCCCTCTTAGCATCAATAACAGCCTTTTTATGTTTTGTCTGCGCCCACTTGGAATGTCCTGACATTGTCCCTGGCCCCAGCTTACTCCTTATCAAGTTGATGGGTTCTAGGATTCAAGGATTCGAGGGTTCAAGTGAATTCTCGTCACCCGTTATTACTTATTCGAATAATTAATTTCGTAGTTCACTAGAATCCTTGACCCCTTAAAATTCTTTACACTGCGTGTCTAAAAATTATAAGTGATTGATTAAAAGAAAGGCAATAGGCAGGCAACAACAAAAATTCTGGCTAAAGACTTTATCTTCTAAAAAAAATCTGCAGAATAGCTATTAATGAGGCCAATTGACCAATCCAGAATAGGAACATCCATTTGATGATATCTGCCTTTACATTAGCGAGATCAGCTTTTGTTGCAAGAATATCTTGTTTCTCATCAAGTTTCTTTTCAACTTTAGTTTCTATATACTCAACTAAACTTTTTGCCTCTTTTTCTCCAAGTTTGCTCTTTAAAATTTCATAAAGCTCTATTTCTGCTACTTGCATTAAAGCATCCTCCATTGAGCTTGAATTTAAATTAAGTCTAACAGAAAGTAATTTTAAAATCAAACAAAAAAGGCGTGCCGAAGAGTCGGCACGCCTTTTACGCATCACGCTTTACGCATGACACATTACATTCTTAGAATGTGAGAGTAACGCCATGCCTTACAGCATAAGCGTCATC
>JACROO010000123.1 GCA_016214355.1 Nitrospirota bacterium
AAATCATCGAGGAAAAGACATGTTCCTTTATCTCCTTTGTGGTCTCAAGGAACTCACTCAGTTTTTCCAGCACCACATTCAGCACACCCCCAGCCTCCCCTGCCCTAATCATGTTCACATAAAGCCTCGGGAATATCCTCGGATGCCTCTGAAGTGCATCAGAGAAAGAGCTGCCCTCCCTGATTGACTTCAGGATGGATTTAATTATATCCCTCATCTGTCCGCCTTCTGATATCCCAGAGAGTATATTTAGACTCGTATCTAATGGTAAGCCGGCGACCAGAAGTGTAGATAGCTCTGTCGTAAATGTGAGAAGGTCTTCTCTTGAGGATCTGAGGATAAACCTTTTTTTTATTTCCTCCCCTTGAGCGGTAATCTTTAAGAGGATAACCCCGGAATTTTTAAGCCTCTCAATAGCAGACTTTTCATCAGAAGCCTCTATAACACCATCTATAATTGCACCATCAGAAGTGGTAGCCCTGTATGAAAAGATAGGCACTATGCCTCCTGAATTACTTTTAAGACCTCGCCCAAGGTCGTTATGCCAGCCCTTATCTTTTCAACACCATCCTCAATTAGTGTCTTCATGCCGAGCCTTCTCGCCGCTTCCCTTATCTCATTTGAGTCAGCATTTTTTAAGATAAGCCTTCGTATTTCATCAGACACAACAAGGAGTTCAAATATCCCTATCCTTGCATAATAACCTGTAGAGGCACATTTTTCACATCCCTTACCTCTATAAAGAGGGATATCACTACTGATGCCCAAAATTTTGAGTTCTTCCCTGTCAGCAATTGATAGGTCAACTTCTTTACAGGCAGGACATATAACCCTTACCAGCCTCTGGGCAAGTATACCCCTTATAGTAGAGGAAAGGAGAAAATTTTCAATCCCCATATCAAGGAGTCTCGTTATTGCACTGGAGGCATCATTGGTATGTAATGTTGAGAAAACAAGATGTCCTGTAAGGGCTGATTGTATGGCTATCTCTGCTGTCTCCAGATCCCTGACCTCACCTATCAGGATAATATCAGGGTCCTGCCTGACTATATGCCTCAGCGTATTTGCAAAGTTCAAACCTATCTGCGGTTTTACCTGTATCTGATTTACTCCCTTAAGGTGATATTCTATAGGGTCTTCAACAGTGATTATCTTTTTTTCAGGTGAATTTATTTTATCAAGGACGCCATAAAGGGTTGTTGTCTTTCCGCTTCCTGTAGGTCCTGTAACTAATATAATACCATTTGGTTTTTTGATGAGCTGATTGAAGGCAGAGAGCATTTCTGCAGAAAACCCGAGTTTCTCAAGGTCTATAACTATACCTTCTTTATGGAGTATCCTCATAACCACGCTTTCACCATAAAGCACGGGTATTGTTGAGACCCTCATGTCAATTTCTTTTTCGCTAACTATAAGCTTAATACGTCCGTCCTGCGGCAATCTTCTTTCGGCAATATTGAGTCTTGCCATTATCTTTATCCTTGATATAATAGCTGCCTGAAGTCTCTTCGGCATTGATTCTATATCATATAAAACACCGTCTATCCGGCATCTCACCTTTAATTCATCCTCAAAGGGCTCTATGTGAATATCACTTGCCCTGCTTTCAACTGCCCTTGTTATAAGTATGTTAACGAGCTTTATTATTGGAGCCTCTGATGCCAGATCCTTAAGATGACCTATATCTTCTTCATTTTCTTTTGAAAATTCAAATCCCTTATCGCCTATATCCTCAATTATCTTGTTTATACCTTGTGCTTCCTGGGCATAGAACCTGGATATATAGTCCTCTATCACTTTACTCTGAGCGGTATATACCACAACATTTGCCGATGCTGCCACCCCGAGAGCATCTATAGTTTCCCTGTCTTCTGGATTTGCCATTACCACCTTCAATACATTGCTTTTGAACTCAAGGGGAACAACCTTATTCTCGCGAATAAATCGGGATGATATCTCATTTAACAGAAGAGGAACCTTTGGCAGGTCTTCTGCCTTTAGATGAGGCACGTCATTTGTGGTAATTTTATGGTTCATTTTACTAATTTTAACCTAAATTGAGTGATTTGTGTATCCTCTCCTTAAAGAATCTATGGTCTCCATAAGAACTTTGCATTCCTTCTTAACAATATCAGGCTTATCTTTTATATATTCCATCCTTTCAAGTATTCTCTCTATGACAGAGAATCCATTTTTTATAAAAACGAAATTATCCCTCAGGGCAGAAACCATCCTGCTGCAATCATTAGCTGTATCTTTAAAATCATCTCCTTTCCGTAAATAAATATTCGTTGTAAGGTCACCATCTGCCACTTTTTCTATATCCGTTTTTAACCTGTATATAGGGCCTGAAGTCTTCTTGAAAATGTATCTGATAAAGATAAAAAGTGTTACAACGGTAAAAAATATTGATAATATTGTAGAGGACAAGAGATACGGCTTAATTATCTCACCTATAGTCTCCATGGGCAAATGCATTCTCCACCGCAAAAACTCCAGTTTTTTATATGATAGATAATTAAACAAGAGTAAATTAAAAAGTAGATATATAAAGCAGATAGAAATAATCCTTAATGCTATTCGCCATTGATATCTTTTATCCGTAATATATTGTTTTCGTCTATATTTCATAATTTTTATCCTCCTATAGTTCATGGCATGATGTGCAGAGTTTACTGCCTTTATTACTCATCACAAGAGACCGTTGCCCTTTTGAATATACATCATGGCAGGAACCGCATCCTACCTTCCCATCAAAAAATTTAATTCTTTTGTCAATGAGGTAGATAGGCTTTAGCCTTAACTCTATATTCTCTATTCTACTTCTTTCATAATTTACTCCTATTGGGTGGGTGTACATTTGGTTATCATGAGTCCATATACCACTACCGACCTCAAAAGTTGCTGCCTTACCCACAACACCGCCATGACAACTAATACATTCCATGGATATTGGGTCAAGGGGTTCAGAAGGATTTGTTACCTTAAACCTGCTTCCCATGTGGGCAACATTAATTGTATCAGCATGGCTCTCTAAAGACAACCCTTGTTTATGACAGGAGATACAAAATTCTCTTCCAGTGTAAGGCCTTCTCAAAAAATATGCCTTCTCTCCAAAGGCATTTTGATACTCT
>JACROO010000137.1 GCA_016214355.1 Nitrospirota bacterium
AATGTCAACGTCAAAGCCGACCCAGTTGCCTTTTTCATCAATGTAGTTCATTGGAGGCGTTGCATTGCCGCTCCCGATACGCACTACACCCTTTTCCTTTACTACATCAAGGATTGATTTGTCCCCTGCTGTTGTGAAAGTGGTGAAAACAAATAAAAATGAAAATAATAAAAATATTACTATACTGACTTTTTTCATTTTAGGTTTTCCTTCCTCAGACTTTTAAGATTTCTCAGTTTTTCAAAAGAAAATTGCAGGCAATTTTCTTTTGAAGATATTATATATAATTATAAAGATATCAGCTTCTTGCTGCGAGCAGAATCTGCAATCTTTTAATGAAAGGCGGGTAAAATTCTTGGAGGCTTCTCTTCTATAGAGGAAAAGACGGGGATATTAAAGACCCTTGGCATATCTCTTAAAAGTGTAAAGCCCTCAGGGGCGGCGGGATATGTTATAGCTACCGGCAGGACAAACGCTGCCCCCATTGTCTTAGTCATTATTATTCTAAGTATTATTATTTTTAAAGGCAGCATCTGATAGTCCCCTTCTTCAGAGTGTGATACCCCTGCAGAACCGCATAAGAAGCCTATAATAAAAAGATAAGGGACTATCCCAAAGATTAATAAAATTAGAGTAATTGGCTTCATTATGCTTTCTTATATTTTTATCACATTTTTTCGTTAAATGTCAAGTGTTATTTACACCTGAGTGCAGTTATAAATCTCTTAAAACCACTAACTATAACTCTCTTTATCTTGACACATACCAATCTAAGATGTTAATTTCTTAATCTGAATTCTTTCAGGTTAAAATTATGACCGCTGATTATAAAGATACATTAAATCTGCCGCAAACAGCTTTTCCGATGAAGGCGAATCTTGTCCAGAAAGAGGCAGAACTGCTGGATTTCTGGGCGAAGAATCACATCTATCAGAAGATGCAGGGAAAAGACAGGTCAGGGACTTATTTGCTGCATGATGGCCCTCCGTATGCCAATGGCAGTATCCACCTTGGTCATGCACTGAATAAGATTCTTAAGGATATTATCATTAAATACAAATCAATGAAGGGCTATTACTCGCCTTATATCCCGGGATGGGACTGCCACGGCTTGCCGATAGAGCATCAGGTGGACAAAAATTTAGGTTCAAAAAAAGAGGGCATCGCAATCCTTAAAAAGAGACAGCTATGCAGAGAATACGCCCTGAAATTCCTTGACATCCAGAAAGAGGAGTTTAAGCGGCTTGGCGTTTTCGGGGACTGGCAGGAACCGTACCTCACGATGGCGTATTCTTACGAGGCGTCAATTGTCAGGGAGTTCGGAAGATTTGTTGAAAAGGGGTATGTTTACAAAGGCAAAAAGCCTGTCCACTGGTGCCCTTCATGTGTCACGGCACTCGCAGAGGCAGAAGTTGAGTATGCGGATAAAGAATCACCTTCAATATATGTAAAATTCCGTGTTAAAAATTCAGGCGGTAAGTTTATGCCTGATTCCCTGAAAGGCACGTATTTTATTATCTGGACAACTACGCCGTGGACACTCCCTGCAAATATGGCGCTGGCATTGCATCCCCAGTTTATTTACCGTCTTATAAAGACAGATGCCGGAGAGCTCATCGTTGCGCAGGAACTGATTAAGGATTGTATTGAAAAGATAGGTTATAAGGAGAGTAATTACACAGTAACAGAAGACGCATGGACAGGCTCTGAGCTTGAAGGCATTGTCTGTGCGCATCCATGGATTGACCGTGATGTAAAGACCATAATTGGTGAGCACGTTACCTTGGAACAGGGCACCGGCGTAGTGCATACAGCACCGGGGCATGGCGAGGAAGACTATGAAATAGGAATAAAATACGGGCTTGATGTGTATGCACCGGTAGATGATAAAGGCTGTTTTACAGAGCAGGTCGGAGACCTTGCAGGGCAAAATGTTTTTAAGGCGAATGAAGGGATTATTGAAAAACTTAAGGGCAATAATGCACTCCTCGGCACCCCTGCAAAAATAACGCACTCTTATCCTCACTGCTGGAGGTGCAAGAAGCCTGTTATTTTCAGGGCAACAGAGCAGTGGTTCATATCCATGGAGAAAAACAGTTTAAGACAAAATGTGCTCGCAGAAATAAAGCAGGTGAAATGGATACCAAAATGGGGCAGAGAAAGGATTTACGGCATGGTGGAAAGAAGACCTGACTGGTGTGTCTCAAGACAGAGGGCATGGGGTGTGCCTATCACACTGCTTCAATGCAAGGGATGTAAGCATGTGATTACTGACAGTGATGTGATTGCCAACGTTGTAGAAGAAGTAGAGAAGGCAGGAGCTGACGTGTGGTTTAAAAAACCTGCTGAGGCATTTCTTCCGGATGGTTATAAATGCCTGAAATGCGGCAAAACAGAATTTTTAAAGGAGACGGATATTCTTGATGTATGGTTTGATTCAGGGGTAAGCCATGCTGCTGTAATGGAGGTTGATAAAAGGCTTTCCTGGCCTGCCGACCTATATCTTGAAGGCAGCGACCAGCACAGGGGCTGGTTCCAGAGTTCTATCCTTGCGTCTGTCGGCACGAGGGGCAAGGCGCCGTACAGGGCGGTGCTTACACATGGTTTTGTAGTTGACGGGCAGGGTAAAAAGATGTCTAAATCACTGGGGAATGTTATCTCGCCTCAGGAAGTTATAGAGAAGTATGGTGCTGAAATATTAAGGCTCTGGGTCTCTGCTGCTGATTACAGGGAAGACATGAGGATTTCAAAGGAAATCCTTGACAGACTTATTGAGGCTTATAGAAAAATTCGTAATACTTGCAGGTTTTTACTTGGCAACGTCTTTGATTGGGACCCGGCCGCGGGGAAAGATGAACTGCTTGAAATAGACAGGCTTGCCATGAGTATGTTACAGGACCTGATAAAGAAGGTTGACAGGGCATATGAGGAGTTTCAATTTCATGAGGTCTTTCATTCCATATACAATTTCTGTGTAACTGATATGAGTGCGTTTTATCTTGATGTGTTAAAAGACAGGCTGTACACATTTAAATCCGACTCAAGGGAAAGAATGTCTGCGCAGTGGGTTTTGTATAACATATTGGTTGCCCTTACAAAGATGATAACGCCGATACTATCATTCACGGCAGAGGAGATTTGGCGGTATATTCCGAAAATGCGGAATGCGGAATGCGGAATGCGGAATGCTGAGATAATGCAGGGGTCGGAAGCGGAGTCGGTTTTTTTATCTGTATTCCCTGAAGTAAAGGAAGAATTTATAGACAAAGGACTTGAAGAAAAATGGAAAAGCCTTATGGAAATCCGTAATGAAGTCAACAAGGCACTTGAGATAAAACGGCAGGAAAGGTTCATCGGGAATTCACTTGAGGCGAAGGTCACGCTCTATGCTGATGAGGCACACTACAACTTACTTGAAGGGCATAAAAATTTTCTTCCTGTCCTCTTTATTGTGTCTGATGTAATATTAGAGAAATCTCTGCCTCCTGCAGAGGCGTATAAATGTGCTGAACTTTCAGGTTTGGCAGTTCTAATTCAAAGGGCAGACGGCAAAAAATGTGAACGGTGCTGGAATTGGAGCATAACTGTTGGAAGGTTCGCGGAGCATCCTGATGTTTGTGAAAAATGCCATGGTGTTCTTGGAAGTGGGGAATAAGGATTGGGACCAGGCAAGGCATTATTTATCGCATCAATAGCGGCTGTGGTTGTAGTTCTGGATTTCATTACCAAAAAATTGATTATGCTCTATGTAAATCCATATGAGGCTGTTGACATACTGCCATTTCTAAGAATTGTAAATGTAAAGAATATGGGGGCTGCCTTCGGGCTTTTCTCAAATCTCGGCAATAATGTCTTCATAAGTATTTATGTGATTGCAATAATCATCATAACATTATATTGCTTGAGCATTCCAAAAGGAATTGAACTTTTTGCTTTAGCCTTAATATTAGGTGGCTCTATAGGAAACCTGATAGACAGGCTCACAATAGGTAAAGTTATTGATTTTATTGACTTTTTTATTAATAGATGGCACTGGCCTGCATTTAATGTGGCGGATTCTGCATTAACTGCGGGGATGGTGTTACTTCTTTGGGTAAATATAAAAAGTTTAAAAATAAAAAACCAAAATTAAAAATTGTGGAATTAAAAAATAAAATCCTTAATTTTGCATTTTAATTTATGTATCCAATTCTCTTTAAAATAGGACCGCTTACTATCCACACTTACGGTGTCCTTGTGGCAATCGGGTTTCTGGTCGGACTTAGCCTTGCCGTGAAGCTGGCTAAAAAACAAGGCATTCCGGGAGAGAAGATACTTGACCTTGGGTTTTATATTTTAGTCTCTGCTATTGTTGGTTCAAGGCTCCTTTTTGTAATCATAGAATACAAATACTATATTAAAAATCCTTTAAATATCTTTAAATTATGGGAGGGTGGACTTGTTTTTTTTGGAGGCTTGCTTGCAGCCTTGCCGGTAGCTATATTTTATCTTAGAAAAAATGCAATTCCTCTGTGGGGTACTATGGATATTTTTGCCCCTGCAATAGCCATAGGCCATGCAATCGGCCGCCTTGGATGTTTTTCTGCCGGGTGCTGTCATGGAAAGATAACATACCTTCCATGGGGAGTTACATTTATTCACCCTGAGTCATTGGCTATCAGGGGAATTCCTCTCCACCCTACACAATTATATGAGGCTTTTTCAGAATTTATGGTTTTTATCTTTCTTTTGTTATGGCAAAGACGCAAAAGCTATGATGGCGAGCTTTTTGGGCTATACATACTGCTTTATTCTTTGAGCCGGTTTATTATAGAATTTTTCCGCGGCGATGAAATGAGAGGATTTATCTATAAAGGGTTCTCTACGGCACAGGGAATAAGTGTAGTACTTTTTTTAGGGGCTATAATTTTTATGATAATTCGCAGGAGAGGGAATTATGAAAAAGGAATCAGAAGAAGTTAGTGAAGATAACAAGCAGGTATCAAAGCTAAAAAGTTTTTTTGGAATAGGATTAGATAAACTAAGGCACGGTTTGGTAAGATGTCCCTTTTGCAGAGAGGAATTCCACGGCTTGAAGGAATTAGGACTGCATATCAAAGATGTCCATTGCCGTTGATAAAATGTTATTAAGGTTAGC
>JACROO010000034.1 GCA_016214355.1 Nitrospirota bacterium
AAATTCTTTAAAGGATGTCAGTAGAGGTAAATATTCTATTTCTTCTTCTGCTTTTTTAATCATGATAGGTAATCCACCATATAATGATACAACATCAGAATTTAAGAATGGGGAGAAGGGGCAAAATATATGCGATGAAGATTTATATGATAGAGATATAGGTGTTTCATTCTTAAAGTCATATCATAAACTTAATGCTGATGTCGTTTGTGTGTTACATCCACTATCATACTTAATAAAAGAAGCTAATTTTAAGAGATTATGCGATTTTAAGAACAACTACAAGCTAATAAGAGGTGAGATATTTTCTAGTGCGTTGTTTCATGGAACAGGAACAGGGAAATTTCCAATATTGGTATCTCTTTATGAAAAAAATGCGGATGGAATGACATTTGAGGACATTAGAAATTTTAGATTTAATATATTAGATAATGACAAAACATTTGTTTTATCTAATTTTAAAACTACGGATGGATATATTAATAAATATCCTCCACGCAAAAATGATATCCAAAAATCTCCTATCGGTTTGTATTATTACACTTTTCGCGATCTTAATTCTTTAAAGAAAAATACCTCTTTTTTTACAAAAGAACATCCTAACGGAATAGTGGTAACATTAGAAAATTTTTATAAGTATTCGTATCTTTATTCGCTGAAGAATCTGTTCAATCCTGAAGATGCATGGTTATATGGGAATTTGTCTCCCCTTGTCCACATAGAAGATGTAGAGCAAAATAAAAAACTTTATATCTTGTATGCTATTAAAACTAATAAGGTTTTGAGAGAAATGGATAATTCTATTTTAAAGAAATTTGCCAATTATTATAAAATTAAATTTAATAATACAGATAATGTCGATAAGATAGAGAAGGCAATTAAAGATAAATTGAGTAAATTAATTAAATGGAAAAAATAATAGGGAACCTGCAACAGCAGATAACACAGCATATACGCTTCGGGCTTTTGCCCTCGCCCTTTGGGACATTGCTTCCTTTGGTCGCAACGTCGTATATGATGGGAACGTTTGGCGCTATTTTTGCGCACCTTTTTAACACACATTACAAACAAACCAAAGGGCTTTTGGTAGACGAGCAGATTAAATTTATCAGAGTAAGGTTTGGGGGGCAAGTCTTGTTTCTTGCATTTTGAGGATTTGCAAGTTTGGTATCAGCCTGTTGACAATTGACATAATAGAATGAATGTAGTCCCTGAACCAATAAGTTCAATATTATTTGTCACAGGCGGGACACTTTTGGCAGGAAGAAGATTCTTAAAGAAAAAGAAAAGAACATAACTATCAGTGGAGAAGCGAGGGAAAGAACAGATGCTTTCTCCTGCTTCTCAGTTTTGTGTTAAGCAGTTTTACTTCTCTCATAGAATTTCCTTGATTAATAATTACAATATATTTACAATGTAAATATGAAACCGTTAAGGTTTTCATGGGATAATAGAAAGAATAAAACCAATCAAAAGAGACATAAGATTTCTTTTGAAGAAGCACAAACAATATTTTTAGATGAAAATGCAATTGAATATTATGATCCGAATCATTCGGAAGATGAAGATAGATTTCTTATGTTAGGTCTCAGCTACCGAGTCAGGGTTTTGGTTGTATCTTACTGTTTACGTAGCGAAGGTACCGAAATTAGAATTATATCAACGAGGAAAGCAACAAAGAAAGAACAAGAATTCTATTTTAGGAGGAAACAATGAGGAAAGAATACGATTTTTCAAAGATGGAAGGACGCAAGAATCCTTATGCCAAGAAATTGAAAAAACAGGTTACAATTCGAATGGGAGTAGATATCATTGAGTATTTTAAGAAGTTAGCTAACGAGGCTGGTATTCCTTATCAAAACCTGATTAATTTGTATTTAAGGGACTGCGTTAAATCTCATCGTAAACTGTCAATAAAGTGGGCTTTGTAAAAAGCTTGCATAACAATCCAATCCAGCCCACCCTGCTTTCTTGCGAAAGCAAGAAGGGGGGCTGATTTAAGTCATTGGGCGGATAGATAATTATGGCTCAAAGGCATAATGGGAAGTTCAGGTCTTTAATCTTACTATATCAGTTTTAAATATGCATAATATATTGCATGGCGAGACCGTTAAGAATCGAATATGATGGGGTATTGTATCATGTCACTTCAAGAGGCAATGAGAGAAAGACCATCTTTAAAGACGACACAGACAGCAATATTTTCCTCTATAAAAAATAGGGACAGCAATTGTTAATTTTACCATAATTATATGACTAAATTTTTAAAATCCGCGGCGCCTTTAACAAGATTGATATAATCCCGCACAGGCATAACACAGCGCTCACTGCAACTGCATGCTGTGTCCCAAGATAGTGTGCAATGCTTCCGACAATAAAGTTCCCTACTGTCGCCATCCCTAAAAACATCAGCGTAAATGCGCTCATTACCCTGCCCCTCAGCCTGTCCGGCGCTGTTATCTGAAGCATGCTGTTTGCTGTAGCCATCTGGCTTATTGCCCCCCAGCCGACAAGAAAAAGCATGACAGATGAAAGCCATGGAGCCGTTGAATAAGAAAATACGAGAAGGGCAAGCGGGAATATTATCCCTGACACCGCAAACAGCAGTCCTTTGTTTTCAAAATCTTTTTTTAACGTAAGTCCCAGTGCACCTGTAAATGCACCTGCACCTGCAGAACCCATTAAGACACCAAGCCCTGTTGAGCCGGTTTTTAGGATATCCCTCGCATAGACAGGCAGGAAGGTAATGTAAGGAAACCCGAAGAGGCTTGTTATTGCCACAAAGATAATAAGGGTATATATCTTTTGTTCGGTAAAGATATATTTTAAGCCTTCCTTTAATTCTTCAATCATATTTCGAAACAATTTTTTATCAATATTGGGCAGAAAACTGTTTATAAAAAACGGGCGTTTTGCAGGTAAAGGCTTATCCGTTGCAGTGCCATCAGGCAATTTTTCATCTAACCGCATTTTCAAGAAACCCGCAATGGTTGCCACAAAACTGAGTGCATTTATATAAAAACATACCGCAATGCCTAAATAACCGATAAGAAGTCCCGCAATTGCAGGGCCAATAATCCTTGCACCGTTAAACGCCGCTGAATTAAG
The DNA here is from genome assembly GCA_016214355.1 of Nitrospirota bacterium. Classification (GTDB taxonomy): domain Bacteria; phylum Nitrospirota; class Thermodesulfovibrionia; order UBA6902; family DSMQ01; genus JACROO01. The sequence continues at coordinate 3,109 of JACROO010000034.1, forward strand.
TGCGACTGCATTTAAAAGGCTTTCCTTGCCAACCATTTCCATGATAAAGGATTGTTTTGCCGGAATATCAAAGGCACTTACAACCCCTATGAAAAAGGCAAGCAGGATTACATGCCACACACGCACAATTCCGGCAGACACAAGGACTGCTAATGTCAGTGCAAGCAGTGCAAAAATTATCTGTGTAGTGACTAACAGGTCTTTCTTTGAAACCCTGTCAGCCACAACTCCGCCAAACAATGAGAACAGGAGTATCGGCAGCCCCCCGATTGTTCCCACAAAACCTAAATAGAACGGCGAATCGGTAAGTTTAAGTACAAGCCAGCCCTGTGCCACAGAATGCATCCATGAACCTGTAAGCGATATAATCTGGGCAAACCAGAAAAGCCTGAAATTCCGGTTTTTTAAAGCTGAGAAAGGCTGAAAAGATTTCATCATGAGTGATAGGCATAAAAAAAGCCCCCCGGGCAATTCCCGAAGGGCTTTTTATTAGCAGCTCATTGAACCTTTGTGACGTTGGAAGCCTTTGGTCCCTTTTCGCCTTCTACAATCTCAAATTCTACCTTTTGCCCTTCAGCCAGGGACTTGTAGCCATTGCCCTTAATTGCTGAGTAATGGACAAAGACGTCAGGTCCGTTTTCCTGCTGGATGAAGCCATAACCTTTAGCTTCATTAAACCACTTTACTGTTCCAATAAACGACATAACTTCTTAAAACCTCCTTCTTGCTCGGGTTGATTATCCCCGAGTTGCTGAACTTCCAACGCCAATGCATTGGCGTGAAGAAACCAATGCTTCTTCACAGATATTTTTTTTATACCATATAGTCAAGCAATTTTCAATAAAAAAATACTTATTATTCCTGCATCTGTCTAACAATGGATTTTATACGGTTTTAGTGCTATACTACCTCTTAATTTTTCCTCTGGTAGAGATAAAATCTTAGAGGGTAGCAAGATATTTTTGAATCCATTGTAAATTTAGCATTGTAAATTTAGCATTGTAAAATTAGTAATTTAAATTGTTAAATGGTAATTTTGCTATATCTATTTCCCCTAATCTTCTCTGTTATGTATTATTTATGTGATGGGAGAAACACAATTAAAAACGACATAATAAACATCTATAAATTCATTTTTGCGGCAGGTGCTGCAAGTATTTTGCTTTTTTTTATATTTGCCCCCGTCCTTTATGCCCAGGAGTCACCGCTTGTTACTTTCATTGAGATTCAAGGAAACAAAAAAATTGAGGAAGAGACAATACGGGCAAAGATTAAAAGCCGGGTTGAAGAGATTTTTTCTCAGGAGGTTGTTCAGAGGGACATTAAGACATTATACAGCACAGGATACTTTGACGATGTCAGGGTAGAGATTGAACCCTTTGAGGGCGGTCTTAAGTTAATTTTTATCCTTAAAGAGAAGCCCACAATAACAGCTATAGACTTTCAGGGCAATAAAGAAATTGAGACAGACAAGCTTAAAGAGAAGACAACAATCTCTCCCGGCACAATAGCAAATCTTTCCCTTATAAATGACAATGTAGAGAAGATTATTTCTTTTTATCATTCAGAAGGATACTGGCATGTAAAAGTGCTTCCCATAATCCGGGAGACCTCTGAAGATGCGGTGGCTCTTACCTTTCAGATAGAGGAAGGCTTAAAGGTAATAATTAAGGAGATTGCAATAGAAGAGAATAAGGTATTAACTGACAAAGAGATTAAAAAAGTTATGAAGACGAAAGAAAGATGGTTCTTATCGTTCATCACAGGCTCAGGGATTTACAAGGAAGAAGAGATGAAATTAGATGTAGAAAGAATCAGAGAGCTTTACCACAGCAAGGGCTACATATATGTTGCGATTTCTGAACCGGTAATCACACTGAACCCTGATAAGACAAAGCTCTATATAAAAATAACTGTATCAGAGGGCGACCAGTATAAAGTGGGGCAACTGAACATCACTGGCAATACTGTGTTTGCCAGTACTGACCTGTATCAGCAGCCAGAAACTGCCCCGGGCAAAATCTTTAACAGGACCGCATTGAGAAACGATATTGACAAAATTCTTGACCTTTACATGGAGAAAGGCTATGCAAGGGCAGATATCAATCCATTGATTGACGTTGACACAGAAAAAAAACTTGCAAATATTACACTCGCCATAACAGAGGGGGAAATCTTCAGGATTGGCAGGATAGAAATAACAGGGAATACGAGGACAAGAGACAAGATAATCAGGAGGGAAATGAGGCTTGATGAAGGAGATATATTTAATAAAAAACTCCTGAAAAGGAGTTACCAAAGGATAACGAACCTGAACTATTTTGATTCTGTTGAGATTTCCTCTGAGCCCCGCGTAGAGGAGAAATTGATTGATATTCACGCCAAGGTCAAGGAAAAGTTAACAGGCATGCTGAGCATTGGCGGCGGGTACAGTTCATTAGATAAATTTATGGTTATGGGGGAAGTCTCCCAGTCAAATCTCTTTGGCAAAGGTTTATTTCTGAAATTACGGGCAGACATAAGCTCCCGTAGAAAAAATTACAGTATAACACTTAGGGACCCATGGTTTATGGATAAACCCGTCTCTGCATCCTTCAGCCTTTATAACGAAACATTTAAATATCCCAATTACGCTAAGGAAGCTACCGGAACATCAATTGGTTTTGGCAAAGAATTATCAGAATATGTAGGTGCCAATGTTACATACAGCCTTGAGACGGTTGAGATTTCTGATGTTGCCGAGGATGCATCTTCCCTTCTAAAAGAACAGGCGGGGGGGAAAATTACAAGCAGTATAAGCCCTTCAATCTGGAGGGATACGAGGGATAATTTTTTAGTCCCGACAACAGGGTCAAGATACGCCCTATATACTACATATTCAGGTATCGGAGGAGATAATTATTTTGTGAAATTATTGAATGACAATATCTGGTATTTTCCCGTAATATGGGATACGACATTCAGTTTCAGGGGCCGCGTCGGTTATGCCTCAGGTATTGCAGGTAAAGAGCTTCCGCTTTATGAAAGATTTTATGTCGGCGGTATTAATACTGTAAGGGGGCTTGGTTTCGGAGAAGGCGGTCCAAGGAATGAGCAGGATGAAAAAATAGGCGGTAATAAGGAATTAATATTTAATGCCGAATACATATTCCCTATATCAAAGGAGATAAGATTCAAGGGGCTTACTTTTTTTGATGCAGGCAGGTCGTTTGACAACACTGAACCCATAGAAATATCAGAACTGAGGACAACTGTCGGTTTGGGGGTGAGGTGGATATCTCCGATTGGTCCCATACGGCTTGAATGGGGATATAATATCTCACCAAAACCAGGAGAGGACCAGGGCAAGCTTGAATTTACGTTCGGAGGAATGTTCTGATGATAGTTCATAGCTCATGGCTCATGGCTCATAGTAAAACTATGGACAATGAGCTGTCAGCTATTAACTATGAACTAAAGAAGGAGGCTGTATGAAAAAAATTTTTGCAATAACCATAATTGTGCTGGGCATATCTGCGTTTGCTGTCCAGGGGGCAGAGGTAAAAATAGGTTATGTGGATTTAAACCGGACGCTTAACGGGTCTGTGCGTGGTGTTGAGGCAAAAAAGACACTTAACGACATGGTGATGGCTAAACAGACTGTTATTGACAAGATGAAAAGTGATGCAGAGAAGCTTGAGGATGAGATAGAAAAGCAGGCGTCTGTCCTTACCCCTGAGGGAAAGAAAGAGAAGGAGGAGCAGAGAGATAAACTCCGCAGGGACACGCAGAGGATATTTAGCGACTTTCAGGAGGAAATTAAGAAGAAAGAAATGGAACTTATGCAGGTGATAATAAAAGATTTAAGAGAGATTGTTAATAAAATAGGGGAAGAAGAAGGGTATGCCGCTATTTTTGAAATATCCGATGGTAATGTGGTTTACTGGTCTAAAAAGCTTGATATAACAGATAAGGTAATCAAGAAATATAACGAAAGTACTTCAACGACTACCAAGACAAAGAAATGAAACTCAGAGAACTCAGGGACATTATAGGCGGACAGATAGCAGGAAATCCCGAAGTAGATATAACAGGTGTCTCCGGCATAAAGGATGCTAAACAAGGCGATATAACCTTCCTCGCTGACAAAAAGAATCTGAAAGATGCTTATGCCGCAAAAGCCTCTGCTGTGATAGTTAAAGAGGCCATAGAAGGGCTTTCATCAAGCATGCTGATTGTTGAGAAACCTCACCTCGCATTTGCCATGGCACTGGGGGTCTTTTATAAAAAGCCTTTTAAGCCTCTGGGAATCAGTGATAAAGCCGTCATTGGCAGGGAAGTGAGTTTAGGCAGTGATGTTACGGTTTATCCCCTCGCACATATCAATGACAGAGTTTCAATAGGTGACAGGGTCACAATATTCCCGGGGGTGTACATCGGGGAAGATGTTTCAATCGGTAATGACACGCTTATTTATCCAAATGTTACCATAAGGGAAAATGTCAAAATAGGCAAAGGCGTAATAGTTCATTCGGGCACGGTTATCGGAGCAGACGGCTTTGGTTATGTTCAGGAAAAAGGGGAACATATTAAAATACCGCAGGTAGGCGGAGTTATCGTTGAAGACAGCGTTGAGATAGGAGCAGGTGTGACGATTGACAGGGCAACCATCGGCAATACAATAATAGGATGTGGCACAAAGATAGATAATCTTGTTCAAATAGCACATAACGTAACAATAGGCAGAAATTGTATAATAATTGCACAGGTAGCTATTGGCGGTAGCGCTGAGGTAGGTGATGGGACAATGATTGGCGGACAGGCGGCAATAAGGGATCATATAAAAATAGGTTCCCGTGTCATGATAGGCGCCCAGTCGGGCATCGGTGCTGATATAGCTGATGGTCAGGTATATTCGGGGAGCCCGGCAATTCCCCATAAAGACTGGTTAAGGGCACAGAGTATTTATGCAAAACTGCCTGAGATACTAAGCAGATTACGTGAGCTTGAAAGAAAAATAAAATAAATCCAGCACCTTAACTACAGGATATTTAAAAGGTGCTGGATAAAAAAAGGAGAGTGGATCCAGATGATGGATACCCTTGAGATTCAAAGCCTAATACCGCATAGATTCCCTTTTCTCATGATAGACAGGATTATTGAATTAGAGCCGGGGGTAAAGGCTGTCGGTATTAAAAATGTAACAATAAATGAGCCTTTTTTTCAGGGGCATTTCCCGAATCACCCCATTATGCCTGGGGTTTTGATTATTGAGGCAATGGCTCAGGTTGCAGGCGTGCTGGCATTTCGCTCAGGAGTTAAGGGAAATACTATATATTTTATGAGTATTGAAAAGGCAAAATTCAGAAAGCCTGTTGTGCCCGGAGACCAGTTAAGGATTGAGATAAAGGTGCTGCAAAGCCGCAATAAAGTATGGAAGTTTTCCGGAGAGGCTCTTGTTGAGGATAAACTCGTATCAGAGGCTGAATTTACCGCAATGGTTACAATGGTTACAGAAAAGGGGTTATAAAATGGGAAAAATTAATATTCATCGTACGGCAATTGTTGATCAAACCGCAAAACTTGCAGATGGAGTAAATATTGGTCCATATTGTATAGTCGGCAAAAATGTAAAAATCGGTGGAAACACAAATCTCGTCTCTCATGTTTACATTGAAGAAACAGAAATAGGCGCAGATTGTACGATATATCCTTTTACAACAATAGGAATATCTCCTCAGGACATTAAATACAAAGGGGAAAAAACAAAAGTAAAAATCGGAGACAGAAATCTTATAAGGGAATATACAACGATTCATCGCGCATCAGTAGGCGGAGACTACATAACAGAAATAGGAAATGATAATTTTTTGATGGCTTATGTGCACATTGCCCACGATTGCAAAATTGGCAGCTCTATTACTATGGCTAATGCTGCAACGCTTGCAGGACATGTAGTTGTAGAGGACTTTGCTGTTATCGGCGGGCTCGTCGCTGTCCACCAGTTTACAAGAATAGGAGCTTATTCAATGGTAGGAGGCTTTAGCGGTGTCGGACAGGATATTCCTCCTTATACAACTGCGTCAGGCAGCAGGGCTAAACTTTATGGTTTAAATACCATCGGGCTCAAAAGGTATGGTTTTGGGGAGTCAACGCTCCGGGACATTAAAGATGCCTATAAAATTTTGTTCCGCAGTAAACTTACCCTCAGGGAGGCAATTGAAAAAGTAAAATCAGAAATAAAACAATCAAAAGAGATTAAGCACCTCATTCAATTCCTGGAACAAAATAAAAGAGGTATATGCCGCTGAGGACCCTCGGGCTCATTGCCGGGAAGGGAGAACTGCCCATGTCACTTGCATCTGAGGCAAGAAAGATGGGTTACAGGGTCGTAGCCATTGCACTCAAGCCCCTCGCTGACAAGTCCCTTAGCCCTTTTGCAGATGAATTCTGTGAGGTCAGTGTTGGTCATCTCGGAAAATTAATAGGAATCCTGAAAAAATTTGATATAAGAGATGTTGTAATGGCAGGTAAGGTGCCAAAGGGGCTTCTCTATAAACACAAAGGAAGCATACTCCCTGACATCAGGGCAATAAAACTTTTGTTCTCGCTTAAGGACCGTTCAGATGATTCTATTATGTCCGGTATAATAAAAGAGCTTGAAAAAGAAGGTATAAAATTACTGAAGATAACCACATTTACAAAAAATCTGCTTGCCCCTGAAGGTGTATTAACAAAAAAACAGCCTAAAGAATGGCAATGGAAAGACATAGAATTCGGATGGAAGATTGCAAAAGAAATAGGAAGGCTGGATATAGGGCAGACAGTAGTTGTAAAAGATCTCGCAGTGATGTCTGTTGAGGCTATAGAGGGAACCGACGAAGCAATACTAAGGGGCGGTGAACTCGCCGGACATGAAGCAGTAGTCATAAAAATCAGCAAGCCTCAGCAGGATATGCGATTTGATGTCCCTGCAGTCGGCGTTAACACACTCCATGTAATGAGGAAAACTCATGCAGGTGTTCTTGCATTAGAAGCCGGTAAAAGTATTATTATTGACAGGGAAAATTTTATTCCTGAGGCTGACAGGTCTGGGATTGCGGTGGTAGGAGTCAGCAGTGATAAATTCTAAACTCGAAATACGATATCCGAAACAGATAAAATTAATGAAAAGATGATCAGGGTTGGTGTTATAGGTATAGGTTCAATAGGGATTCATCACGCAAGGATATACTCAGGGCTTGACGGGGTAAGACTTACGGCAATTGCAGACACGGATTTTACTAAAGCTCAGGAGGCTGCATCAAAATATAATTGCAAGGCTTATGACGATTACCTTCAAATAATGGCTAATGTTGATGCGGTCAGCATTGCAGTGCCGACAGTCATGCACTATCAGGTGGTAATGGATTTTTTAAAGGGCAATAAAGATATACTTGTTGAAAAACCAATAACATCAGACTTAAAAGAGGCAGAAGGGCTTATCTCAGAAGCCGATAAAAGAGGCAGGATTCTCCAGGTTGGACATCTTGAGCGGTTTAATGCAGGCGTTTCTTTAATAAGCAGTATGATTGATGACCCTAAATTTATTGAATCACACCGCTTGTCTCCTTTCCTCGGAAGGGGCACAGATGTGGACGTAACGCTTGACCTGATGATACACGACATTGATATAATACTTAGCCTTGTAGACTCGGATATTTCAGACCTGAGAGCAACAGGTGCAAAAGTACTTACAGATAACATTGATGTTTCACATGCATGGATAGAATTTAAAAACGGCTGTATTGCTGAGGTCGTAGCAAGCAGGGTATCACCTGAAAAAATCAGGCAGCTTAATGTCTTTCAGCATAATGCCTATTTAAGCCTCAATTATCAAAGACAGGAAGTCCTATGCTACAAAAACATTAGTGACAAAATTGAAATGGAGCTTAAAAAGCCCGCAGAGAAGGAACCGTTAAGGGAACAATTATTATCGTTTGTTGAATGTGTGAGAAACCGGAGCAAACCTCTTGTTTCAGGACATGAAGGCAAAGAGGCACTGAAAGTAGCATTAAGAATATCCGAAGAAATAAGAAATGAGAAGTAAGAAATGAGAAATGGAGAAATAAAGAATAAAACGACAATACCAATGCTTGACCTCAGGGCACAGTACAGGTTATTAAAGCCTGAGATAGAAAATGCCATTAAAGAAATTTTAGAAAGCGGCCATTTCATCTTAGGGCCTAATGTAGAAGCACTGGAAAAAGAAACAGCACAGTACCACGGTGTTAAATATGCACTTGGTCTTGCCTCATGCACAGATGCACTGCATCTGTCTCTTAAGGCGCTTGGCATAAAGAACGGCGATGAAGTGATAACAACGCCTTTTACTTTTATTGCAACTGCGGAGGCAATCGCATATGTCGGGGCTGTGCCGGTTTTTGCTGACATCCACAGAGAAACATTGAACATAGACCCCTCTCAGATTGAGAAAAAAATAACACCGAGGACAAAGGCTGTCATTCCTGTGCACCTCTTCGGACAGCCTGCAGACATGAGTGAGATTTCACAAATTGCAAGAAAATATAATCTAAAGGTAATTGAGGACTGCGCTCAGGCATTTGGTGCGCAATATAAAGGCTTCCGCTCCGGGAATACCGGGGATGTCGGATGTTTCAGTTTTTATCCAAGTAAAAACCTTGGTGCCTACGGAGACGGCGGAATGGTGATAACAAACAACCAGGAGATATTTGAAAAAATCAAACTGCTCAGGAATCACAGTACCACAGCGCCTTACCGGCATAGCTCCATTGGTTACAACAGTAGGCTTGATGAGATTCAGGCAGCGATTCTCAGGATAAAGTTAAGGCATATAGATTCATATAATCAAAAAAGGCGCGAGATTGCAAGGCTCTACACAACAATGCTTAACAGCACTGTACAATGTCCTGTAGAATTACCCGACAGGATACACGTTTATCACCAATACACAATCAGGTCATTAAACAGGACGGAGATACAGAATTTCCTTAATGAGAACAGTGTATCTTCGGTTATTTACTATCCTGTGCCTCTTCACCTTCAGGAGGCGTTTAAATACCTTGGACATAAAGAGGGCAATTTCCCTGAGGCTGAATCTGCAGCGCGTGAGGTGCTTTCACTCCCCATCTACCCTGAACTTCAATTAGAACAGGTAAAATTTATTGCAGAGCAGGTTTTAAAGACGGTTAAAGGGTAGATTGAATCAGAATTTCTTCAGCACCAAAACTGCATTGACGCCTCCGAAGCCGAAGGAGTTTGAAACGGCAATGTTTATGTCTCTTTTTTCTGTGTCACGGATATAATTAATCTTCCTGTCAATGTCAGGATTTACAAGGTTAATTGTCGGGGTTATAACCCCCCTGCCGATTGAAAGTGCAGTTATAACTGCCTCAACTGCCCCTGCCCCTCCAAGCATGTGGCCAAGCATGGATTTGCATGCGGTTATGGGAATATTGTAAGCCTCTCTGCCAAAGACCTTTTTTATTGCATAAATTTCTGCTTTATCTCCAAGGATTGTTGATGTGGCGTGGGCATTGATATAGTCAACATCCCCCGTGGAAACCTTTGCATCGTTCAATGCCCTTCTTATTGTAATTGCCTCGCCCCTACTGTCAGGTTTTGTGAGGTGGAATGCATCCGAGGATGTCCCGTATCCTATAATCTCAGCATAAATCTTTGCTTTTCTCTTTAATGCATGATTGAGTTCTTCAAGGACAAGAACCCCCGCTCCCTCGGCTATTACAAAACCATCCCTGTCTTTATCAAAAGGCCTGCTTGCCTTTGAAGGCTCACTATTTCTTTTTGAAAGGGCTCCTGCAGCCCCGTATCCTCCTGCTGTCAGCCTGCATATTGGGGCTTCTGTTCCTCCTGAAATCGCTAAATCAGTTTCCCCGCTCCGAATCATTTTTAACGCCTCGCCGACCGCATTTGTCCCGGATGCACAGGAGGTTGATATGCCAATGGCAGTGCCCTTAATGCCAAAACGCATGGAGATATACGACGACGCCATGCTGATTGTTGTTGAAGGCATGAGATAAGGGGAAAAACGCAAAATGCAGGTTGACGGTTGACAGTTAACAGTTGATAGTTTTTTCCGGACAGTTGACCCCTGACTGCTGACCCCTGACTGCTGACTCCTGACTAAAGATTTTTCAAGCGTGCTAATTCCTCCCCTGCTTGAACCAATGATAACAGCAGAAAAAGTTAAGAGTTTAGAGTTAAGAGTTAAGAGGTTGGCATCTTCTAACGCCATTGTTGCAGCTGCAACTGCATAATGTATAAACGGGTCAAGTCTTAAAATGTCTTTTGGGGATAAATAATCCTCAGGACAAAAACCTTTCAATTCTCCGGCAATTCTGCCGGACAGCCCTGATGCATCAAACCTTGTTATACAGCCTATGCCTGAACGCCCCTTTATTAAATTCTTCCATGTGGTTTCTACGTTAGTCCCAAGCGGAGTAACAGCCCCAATGCCTGTAATCACAACTCTTCTCATAGTAGAATATAGTAACATAACTTGTTCAGTTCCTAAATTATAATATTTGTAGAAATTTTTGCCCGTAGTGACTATTATAAAACCATGACCAAAGTGCAAATTCTATAATTTGCCGGGAGCTTCTCGGGCAGGACATAAGGGCTCCTGATGGAGTCAGATTCTCAAAAGAGAAATGTCCTAAATATGTGCAGGATGCGGCGGAGATTTTAGAGGAGATATTTAAATAACCTGCGGATTCATAGCAGGCATGAATACCCTCAAAATCTTTAGAAAGCAACAAAATTATTGGATGCCATGCTGCAATCACTGAGGGTTTTCTTTAAAATCCATACGCTTAAAGATTGCAGCATGACATGGGCATAGGAGTTGCTCTAAAGCTTTTTCAGGCATTCATGCCTGCTTGCAACTTGTGACTTTTTTTATAATCTGCGTATATAATAATGACATGAAAAAGCTCACCCACTTTGATAAAAAGGGACATGCTAAGATGGTTGATGTAAGTGGAAAACAGCCGACCATTAGAGAAGCAATAGCAAAGGGTGCAGTGTATATGAAGAAGGAGACACTGAAACTTATTACGGATAAAAAAATCTCTAAGGGTGATGTCTTTGAAACAGCACGGCTTGCAGGGATTATGGCAGCAAAAAAAACCTGTGAGTTTATACCGTTATGCCATCCGCTTAATATTACTTCGGTCAGTGTGGATTTTGATGTTGATAAGAAAAAAAACAGAGTCGGCATTGAGGCAAGAGTAAAATGCACAGGCCAAACAGGGGTGGAAATGGAGGCGCTTACTGCTGTTTCAGTCGCCGCCCTTACGATTTACGATATGTGCAAGGCTGTGGACAGAGGGATGGTTATCTCAGACATCATGCTTATGGAAAAACGCGGGGGCAAAAGCGGAGAGTGGAGACGGGCTTGAATTAGTTTATTTATATCTTCTCACCTCAAACCTGTAAAGCTCTACCTCTTCTTTTAGAGATATGCCTGCCTTGAGTTTTGCTATCCTTATCTGTTCTTCTACGGTGGCTACCCCTTCAAGGTCAGGAAGCAGAAGTCCGCGCCGGTTACCGCTTTTGACTATCACACCATATTTTTCAGGGTTAAGTTCTTCAGCCCCTTTAATTTTCTCAGGGATTGACAGGACATCAACCGAGTATTTAAGTTCATCAAGCTCTGAAGGTTCAACAGGGAAAAACCTCGGATCCTCCGTAGCGGCACTTACAGCATTTTGTATAATTTCACAGGCAACATTCTTAGTGGTCGGTGAAAAAGTACCTATACAGCCTCTCAGTTCGCCTTTTTTTTTAATTGACACAAATACACCTGCCTTTTCATCCATCTCAGGGGGCAGTTCAACGGGAGGCTGGATGATTTTCCTTTCTCTAACGTAAGTCTCAACTGTGTCCTTTGCAAGCTTAACAAGAGGATGCATCATTAGTTATTAGTTATCAGTTGTCAGTAAAAAAACTAAAAACAAACAATAACTTTAAGACATAAATTTTGCATTTTGATATTTATATTTTGAATTCTACTTATTTCCCCCTATTTAAGGCATAATCAGAAATTGTAAGGAGTGCAGCCTTTTCCTTAGAGTCTTTAAATATATCAAGTTCTGCCTTTGCTTCTTTCAGTATATCCCCTGCTCTCTTATAAGACTGCTCAATGGACTTGTATTTATTTAATAGGTCTACGATGTAGGTAATGTCTGATTTTGTAATTTTTTCAGTCTTGATTGCTGACTTTATTTTTTCTACTTCGCCCTGCGATGCCTTCTTGAGTAAATATATCAGGGGAAGCGTAACCTTGCCCTCCTCTATATCTTTTCCAAGTTCCTTGCCGAGTGTCTTCTCATCTGCCATATAATCAAGGATATCATCAACCATCTGGAATGCCTGTCCGAATTTCAAGCCAAAGGTCTCAAGCGCCTTTTCTTTTCCCTTTGACGCATTGCCAACAACTGCTCCACCCTTGCAGGCGGCTGACATGAGGATAGCCGTTTTCCCTGTTATTATCCTTATGTAGTCCTCCTCTGAGATGCATCTTAAATCACCTTTTTTGCACTGCTTTTTCTTATAAAGCTGTATTAATTCCCCCTCGCTCATTTTTGCCGTTGCTGTCGTAAAGGCATCCATGATTCTCTGGCTTTTAAGCGAGTTTACAAGCCTCAGGGCATTTGAATAAAGATAATCGCCTACGAGGATTACAGCATCATTACCCCATAGTGAATGAGCCGAAGGCCTTCCCCTTCTGATGTTAGCTCCGTCAACAACATCATCGTGCAGCAGGGAGGCAGTATGAATAGATTCAACACTGCAAGCAAGGATGCTGGCTTTCTCACCGCTGCAACCAAAAAGTTTAGCACTTAATATGGCAAGAAAAGGACGGATGCGTTTACCCCCGCCCATAAAAATGTGTTCCCCTACGGAAGAAATAACAGGTGCAAAGGTATTTAAAGTCTCTTTTATCTTTTTCTCTGCTAATGAAATGTCTTTCTGGTAGTATTTCCAGATTTCTTCTATTTCCATCGGCAAGGACCTTTCTGTTTAATGCGTATTGAATTCAGACCTGTGTTGCTTCTTTGCAGTTTATGCAAATCTTTAGGACTGAATGCACCTTTCTCAGTAATGATAGCAGTTACATATTTTGCAGGCGTCACATCAAAGGCAAGGTTTCTTACTTTTACCCCGTGAGGTGCTATCCTGCATCCTGATATATGCGTGACTTCCTTCCCGTTTCTTTCTTCTATCGGTATGAATTCTCCTGACGGGATTGAAAAATCAATGCTGCTCAAAGGTGCTGCCACATAAAATGGTATGCCGTGTTCTTTGCAGAGGATAGCCAGGGAATAAGTTCCTATTTTATTTGCTACATCTCCGTTGCGGGCTGTTCTGTCAGTACCGACAATGGCAAGGTTGATTTCGCCTCTTTTCATCAGCGCGGCTGCCGAGTTGTCCGTAATCAGGGTGACAGGTATTCCGTCTTTCATCAGTTCCCATGCAGTAAGTCGTGCGCCCTGAAGCACAGGCCTTGTCTCGTCAGCGATGACCTTGATTTTTTTACCCTGTTCAACTGCTACACGCATCGGTGCCGTAGCAGTTCCATATCCGCCGGTAGCAAGTGAGCCGGCGTTGCAATGTGTTATGACGGTGTCCCCGTCCTTAATAAACTGTGCACCCCATCTGCCTATTGCCTTATTTATTTCAATGTCTTCAACAAGAATTTTATTAGCCTCTTCTATTAATAAAGATTTAAGTTTTGGTATGCTGAGGTTCCTGTTGGACATAAGCAGATTCTTTAGCCTGTTGACTGCCCATTCAATGTTTACGGCAGTAGGCCTTGTTGAAAGTATGGCGGAGAAGACAGGTTGAAGAGCCTTATAGAATCGCTCAAAATTATTTGCCTTTATTTTTTGCGCACCTAATGCTACTCCCATTGCCGCCGCTATGCCGATAGCAGGCGCCCCCCTTATCCACAGCTTTTTTATCCCCTCTGCGACCTTAATGTAGTCTTTGCAGGTAACGTAGGAAACGCTGACCGGAAGCCTGCTCTGGTCAAGCATCCTGACTTTTCCATTGACCCATTCTATAGTTTTGACCATTGAACCTCCACGTTACCATTTAATAAACAATTTGCAATACTTAAACAAAACATATTCCTGCGGGTTCAGTTTTGCAAACTGAACCCTGAATTTCGGGAGCAGATTACAAATCTGCTCCCGCAGTAATGTAACGGGTTTTTTACTCATAACGTATTACGTGTTACGCATTACGGTTTTTAAATCGGTGCTACCCCCATAATCAAAAGGGCAGTTGTCAGTGCTATCAGGACTACCACCGTGCCCCACGATATAAAATTATGACTTCTCGTATTAGTATAGTCGCCCATGATTTTTTTGTCATTAACAAGAAACAGGGTAAAAATCAGCACAAAAGGAAGGAGGATACCATTTAGTAAAGAAGACAGAATCATTAAAAGCACCAGAGGCGCTCCGGGGATTAAAACGAGGAGTGACGATGTGACTATCAAGGCAGTATATATCCACATGAAATGCGGGGCTTCCTTAAATGTCTTGTTTACCCCCGCCTCCCATCCCATTGCCTCACATATATAATAAGCCGTTGCCAGCGGGACTACTATTGCCCCGAGAATAGAGGCATTTGCAAGGCTGATTGCAAAAAGCGCTGATGCATACTGGCCTGCAAAGGGCTTTAAAGCAGTTGCCGCCTCCTGTGCCTCGTTTATTCTTATCCCATGCGGAAAAAGTGTTGTGGCACAGGTGACTATAATAAAAAACGCTATGATATTAGTTATGCAGCATCCGACAATTACATCAAGCCTTGACACCCTATAGTGTTCTTTGCTTAACCCTTTTTCGGCTATTGATGACTGCAGATAAAACTGCATCCACGGGGTTATTGTAGTTCCTATAATGGCTATGGTCAGCATCGTAAACTCAGCGTCCAGTTTTATCGTCGGGACAATGGTGTTTACAGCAATTTCGCCCCAGTCGGGTTTTGACATGAAGGCTGAAAAGATATATCCAAGATAAATAAAACAGGCTATCAGCAGGACGCGTTCAACCGTTTTATAGCTCCCCTTTGTCACAAGTATCCAGACAAGAAATGCGCCCAGAGGAACTATGATATATTTACTGATACCGAATATTTCCATACTTGCAGCCCATCCTGCAAACTCGGCTACTGTAGTGCCAAAATTTGCCAAAAGCAGGACTATCATCATAAAGAAAGTCACTTTAACACCGTAATTTTCTCTGATTAAATCAGAAAGTCCCTTGCCTGTAACAACTCCCATCCTCGCAACCATTTCCTGGATTACAATAAGTGCAATGGTTGTGGGTATTAATATCCAGAGCAGGGCATATCCGAAACGGGCACCTGCAACAGAATATGTGGTTATTCCGCCTGCATCGTTATCAATATTTGCAGTTATGATGCCGGGACCTATTATTGATAAAAATATAGTGAATTTTTTCCAGCTCGGCACAAATCTCTGACAGCTCATACCTTCCTCTGTTTTCTCCTTGATACAGGCGGCAATAGTAAATCCATGACATCGTCTACGGTCACAATACCAAGGATAACATTCTCTTTGTCAACAACAGGAAGCGCCAGAAGATTATATTTTGAGATTAGCTGTGATACGACCTTCTCGTCTGTTTCCGGCGATACGGTCTGGAGTTTATCCTCCATAATATCAGCAAGTCTTGCATCCGACGGCGCTATGATTAATTCTCTTAAAGAGACCGCGCCTAACAGCTTTTCATTTTCATTAGTTACATATATGTAGTAAATCTCATCCATCTCCGCAGCGTCTTTTTTAAACCTCTCTATGGCATCTGTAGCAGTTATCTCAGGCGGATAGGCGATAAACTCATTTATCATCAGCCCGCCGGCAGTATCCCCCTCGTGCCCGAGAAGTTCACTTATAGATTCTGCTTCTTCTTTCTCAATCAGTCCAAGAATTTCCTGTGCCTTTTCTGTGGGGAGGTCTGATATAACATCTGCCGCCTCGTCAGGCGGCATCCTCTCAATGATTTCAGAGGCGTGTTCCTTATCCATTTTGTCTATTATCGCAGCCTGCACATCGGGTCTCAATTCATGAAGTGCCTCTGCTGCTGCATCCGGGTCAAGCTCCTCAAAAAGGGCAACACCTTCTTTATGAGACACCCTGCTGATAATTTCTGCTATGTCAGCAGGGTGGAGTTCAGAAATCATCTGTCTGGGGACTGTGAGCGAAATCGTTGTAAGCCTTGGTTCAAGGGGCTGAATGTAATTCCAGCTTATATGATTATGCGTAAGGGTCTTGCCAAAAATCCTTACGAGGTTTTCTCCGTTCCGCTATACGCCGAACCGTCTGAGTATACCCCTCATGCCAACGTCAACAGCAATAAGACATGCATGACCGTTATGCCCCTCCAGCTTTACATCGTTGACTCTCACGACTTTTGCGCCATTTACATCTACTATCTGTTTGTCAAAGATGTCCCTGACAATTAGGAGGTCATCATCAGAAGGCTCGTATGATTGAAGACTTTCAGTATAAACCCTTGCAGAGATAATGCGTTTATTAAAAATGCTGAGATGTTCCCACCTCAGAACATACTGAATCTTTTTCTTCTCTAAAATAAGGGCGGATATTTCAGGGAGAGGCTCACCTCTGATAACTGTAATGTCCTTTACTTTACCGAGTTCCTCGCCCTTAGGGTCAAGCACAGGTCTTTTCAAGATTTCACTTACGAAAAGTTCGCCAAAAAGAGGCATTTAATCCTCCAAACAAATTTAGTGCAGAAGTACAGAAGTTCGTCCCGATGCTTCGGGGGGCTCCCAGACTTCAAACCTCGTTAAGTATACATAAGGCATTACGTCTTCGGCAACCCCCCGAAAACCATTAATAAAAGCCCCGTTATTCTTTTACCCTTTTCATTATCAGGCTTGTTGCTATCCCGTTGAAAGCACCGGTTATTATACCGATAAAAATAATTACGGGGCTGATGATTATAACCGCCTCAATCTTTCTGACGAAAAAAAGATATGCAAGAAAAAGCTGTGCTATGTTATGCGTCAGCGCGCCGATAAGGCTTAACCCGACAGGACTGAAAAGCCTGCCGAACAAAATTTTAGAAAACCACATTGCAAGAGTGCTTGATACCCCTCCCCAAAGGCTTAGGACAAATGCAGGGCCGAGGAAAGTCCCTGTAAAAAAACTCCCTAAAAAAACCCTTGTCAGTGTAACCGTCATGCCTGCCCTTAATCCATAAAGCAGTAAAGTAGTAAGGGTTATGATATTGGCAAGCCCCACCCTCAGCCATGGAATTGGCGTTGGAATCAAAGCCTCAATGCTGTGAAGTCCTACGGCATAGGCAGAAAGCAAGGCTATATGAAATGTTTCGGGTGATTTTGAGTTGTTGGTTTCTTATTTGGAAGGCAGATTATTGCACCGCTGTCAAGCCATCCCTGATGTATGCAGAGCTTATTCGGGCAGGGGGATTCTTTCATGCGAACCTTGCTGTTTTTTATCTCAACTACACTGTCTCCGAGTTTGCCTTTTACAGAGACGGTTTTCTCCTCATCTAATGAGAGCATGTAGATGGTCTTATTGTCAGAACTGATTTTCACAAGATTACCCGGATGAATGAGTTTTTTGGCAAAGAAAAAACTTGACAGCGTGAGAATAATCAGTAAGAAAAAAAGGAGTTTGTCCATTAAGGTTGCCATACTGAGGATGCCCAATGGTGTTAAATCTTTAAAAATTTTTTTCAATATTTATCTTTCCCTTCAGGTCATTTGTAATATATATTTTTTTACCGGCATCAATTATTATCCCGCTGAGACCCTCTAATTCAAGCAGACTTATCCCCTTTTCAGGTCCAAGGACAAAAACTCCTGTGGAAAGTCCGTCAGCCATGTATCCGTCAGGGGCCATTACTGAAACGCTGATTATGCCTTCCGCGGGAAAACCTGTTTTTGGGTTAAGAATATGATGATAACGCCTTCCCTGTTTTATAAAAAATCTCTGGTAATCGCCTGATGTTGATACAGCCCTGTCTGAAAGGTCAAGGGTCGCTAAAACATCTTCATCTAAAAATCCCCCCTTCCCCCCTTTGCTAAAGGGGGGAAGGGGGGATTAAGACAGGGATTTCGTGCTTCGGACTTAGAGGATGGTTTTTGATTTTATGCCCATATTCCAGGAATGGGCTTACCACAATAACCGCACTTGCCGCCCTTCAGA
>JACROO010000035.1 GCA_016214355.1 Nitrospirota bacterium
ACATTGCAAATGTGAACCCGCTTAAAGTATTTTTATCCATTACAAATACCTTTTGATTGCCTCAAAAGTTTAGATATACTCCGTAGTTGCCTTGAGCCTCATTGCCATTTCTTTTAGGACGGAAAGGATTAACTTCGGTTCCTCTCTGAGTATAAGTTCAAAATTATCCTGAGTGATAGCTAAAATTTCTGTATCAGGCTCTGTTACTGTGGCTGTTGCAGTCCTTGGCGACTGTATGAGCATGGACATCTCCCCGAAATATTCGCCCTCTTTCATGACCTTAAGGGTCTGTCCTTTCTTACTGATACTGACTGCCCCTGAAGAGATAAAAAACATATCGCTTCCTTCATCGCCCTCTTTGAAAATAATCTCTCCTATGCCGTAGCTTTTTCCAAATTTTTTCATAAGCCTTTTCTGCTTCTTATCAGATATGCGTGTATTAAGGAAAACACCTTTTAATAACAGGGCATCTTTTTTTCTTGCATTGGCAATAACCTCTGCACCAAAAAGTATTACGAAGAATGAATAATAAACCCACACAAAAACTATAAAAATTGCCTTTAAAGAGCCGAAGGTAAAGCCATAATTAGGATTAAACGCAAGGAAAAGTGAAAAAAGGGGTCTTATGCCGGCCCATAAGGCAGCGGTTATCAATGACCCTGCAAGGAGATAGCGGAACTTAAGTTTTGCCGGTGAGAAGACAAAATAAAAAAAAGACATAACCAGTGTTGTTAAAAGCAGGGGCAGAAAAGTGTCAATGATTCTGAGGAAAACAGGGAGCTTTTTAAAAAATGTGATGACAGTGACAGAATAGAAAGTCCCGCTTATTACAAGAAGTACAAATAAAACCAATATAATCAATACTGCCGCTGCATCAAGGAGCTTTGCCTTAAGAAAGGATATTGTCTTGTCTACCTTAAATATCCTGAGAAATGAACTCCTCAGGTTGCCTGCAAGCGGAGTAATCGCCCAGAAGAGCGTTATAATACTCAATACACCCCATACACCTTTATGTCTTGAGAGCATAAAAATCTCTTTTGTAATGACCTTATTAAACTGAGGGAACAATTGGGAAGTAAGATTTTCAACCCCTTTAATTGCAGCATGTGATGACACAATGAAATTGCCGAGGAGATATATTACAAGCAGCAGTAAGGGGATAATGGCAAAAAAGCCGTAGTAGGCAAGGGCTGCGGATACTTGAGAGTTATTGTTTTTCTGAAAGGACTTCAGAGACTCTTTTAGTACGAAAAGAGTCTCGGCTATTTTTTCTTTAAATCCTGTTGGCATTTCTCTATCATTTCAGCAGCATCCTTGATGCCCTGTTTATCGCCTGCGCCCTCACTCGCAGAAAGCGCCCTATTATAATATCTCAGTGCATCTTTAAGCACCCCCTGTTTAAAGAGGATGTCTCCGGCTCCCATTAGGTCCAAAATTATCTTCCTGCTTGCGCCGAGGGATTTATCAATTGCAAGGGCATCTTCAAATGATTTCTTTGCACCTTCGTATTCTCCTGCCTTTGCCTTTGTCGTTGCAATAAGCCTCAGGGAATTTGCGGTTTCCTCTCTGTCTTTATGTTCTTTATTCAAATCAAGCCCTTTAGCAGCATATACTGCAGCAGGAGAGAAATCTCCTTTTAAAAGCGCAATTCTGCTTTTAATATTATAAATCTTCCCTTCTACCGCACATTCAATGCCCTTGCAGAAGGATAATGCACTGTCTGCCCATTGCGAAGCCTTCCCGTAGTCAGCGTCCTCAAGATAAATCATTGCCTTTATAATGGCTGCCTCTGACTGCCGTAATGCGTTATGTGTGATAAGTGATGTGTCCAGTATTTCATTAACGTGTTTCAGGGCGTTATCTTTATCACCGAGCTTGTGATATACAATCGCCAGATTAATAAGATTTATTGCAATACCATCATTATTTTCAATGGAGCGGTTAATCCTCAGGGCTTCATTGTAAAAATTTAAAGCACTTTTATAGTCGCCTTTTTTAAAGTCAGTCTCAGCCCTTTGGTTGAACTCAACAGCCTGCAGATGTGCGCCTGATGGTGCCGGAGTAGCATGCCCGCAGCCGGTTAAAAACAGTGAACAGTGAATAGTGAACAGTAAAAAGCATAAAGACAGTAACATGTTAAATTCGGAGGTTGGAGTTCGGAACTGGGAGTTAGACCCTCCACCCCACCCCTCTTTAACAAAGGGGGGTAAGGGGAGATTTGCCTTCTGCCTACTGCCTACTGCCTTCTGCCTACTTGTTTTCATAGCTGTCCATTTTCAAAGTCTTTTCTTCGGGTATTTCTATAAACAGGCGTATGGGCCATACCTGCTTTACGGAATTGACAATCTCTTTTGCGTCTTCAGCTATCTTAGTCCCCTTTTCAAGAATAGGCGTGATACTGCCGGCAGACTGCTCAGCAGTCTTTTTTAGGTCTTCTGTTGTCTTCTGGATATTTTCAAGCCCCTTATCAACCTTTTCCAACATAGGGGGGATTTCTTTGTCAATTTTTTTAATCATATTGTCAATAGTGCTGATTGTCTCCTTTGTTGAACCGAGAAGTGAGTCTACACCTTTGACAGCAGAGGTGATATTTTTATTTGTATCTTTAAGCAGGGTGTCAGCGTGTTCCCTTGTAGCAGAAAGGTCACGGGATAACTTGTTAATGTTTTGCAGGGTCTGTTTAACGTCGCCTTGCGGGTCATTTATATAATGGATGATTTCTTTTATTTCTGTCATGACAGGCTTGATTTCATTCTTTAACTCCTCAGCTATTTCTCCGACTCCCTTTTCTCTTTCAAAGGTAATCATGCCTTTTTCTGGAATAATGTTTGCTTTCACCGAACCGGGAGTTATCTCTATAATACTCTCTCCTATAAGCCCTTCTTTGGTCAGTTTTGCCTTTGAATCTGTTTTTATCCATCTCATGTATTTGGTGTTTATGGATAAATCCACCTTTACCCTTGCAACATCATCCAGTGATAGTTTCTCAACCTTGCCAATTTTAAATCCGCTAAGTTTTACTGCCATGCCCTCATTAATGCCCTGACCGCTTCCGGCAATAAAAAATATCTTTGTTTTTGGAATGAAAATCTCCTGCTGTATCCCTATAAATACTGCTACAGCAATAATTCCGATAACTGCCGTGAGGACAAACGAGCCTACTTTTTTTTCAATATTCATAAATCTCGGGTCTGTCTCTTTTATTAGTTTCATATGAAAATACCTTAAAATACCTTTATAACACACCCCCAACCCCTCTTAATAGAGGGGAGTTCTAAGGCATCCCCTCTAAAAGGAGTGGAGCTTTAAGGTTTCCATTCGTTCTATAGTTCTAAGGCATCCCCTCTGAAAGGAAGGTTTTTCTGCGTGGAAATTTTCAGTAAGTGCCGTTAACTTTTTTGCCATCTCCGGGGACATTCCTTCAAACAGAGAATCGTATATCATCAATTCAGGCTCCATAAGCATTGCCCTCACAAGCGCAATTATCTTTTTTTCCTGAACCGGCAAGGGTCCTGGAAGTTTTCCCATATAACCTGACAGATAAGAAGTGCTTATCCCCAACTGTTCAAATATTTCAATAATCCTGCCTTCCACCTCTGCAGGTTTCTTGCCAAGATGATACCATACCGGGAGCGTTATGTTCTCCCAGACCTTTATATTGCTGATGGTTCCTCCGCTTGCCCTTACCACGCCAATCCTCTTAAAAAAACTGATACACTCTTTTTCGGGAATTGAATATATCTCTGTGCCAAATAAAAATACACTGCCTCCTGCAGGTTTCTGCAGACCTGAAATTGTATCCAGCAGACTCTTCCTTTCACCGTCAGAGTCCGGAATAATCTTGCATGCAGAACCTTCTTTTACCTCTAACGACAATGAGTTTAAATGCTCTGTTGTGACTTCCTCAAGTTTTATCATACATATGATATTAGAGTAATTATACCATCAAAAATGAATACAAAAAACAGGCTCTGCATCACAGCCCTCGTCGCCGCCTGCGGTATTTCTGTTATGGAAGATTTAACATTAAACCCCTGATAGCAGGATACCGTAGAAATCAGCACCCCGAATACAAGGCTTTTCAGTAAAGAGACTGCTATCTCAAAAAAACTCAGCGCCGTGAATATGCCTTTTATATGCTGAAGAAACGGGATGTCTTTTAATATTGATGTAATTGCCAGCCCGCCGGCAACAGCAGTTATCTGGAAATAAAATGTAATGACGAATACAGACAGGGTAATTCCGAATATCCTCGGAATAAGCAGATAGTCCATAGGGTCAATGCCCATAACCCTGAGGTTTTCCATCTCCTTGTTTACCTTCATGGAGCCGAGCTCAGAGGCTATCGCAGTACCGCTTCGTGCAATGATTATTATAGCGGCAAGCAGCGGTCCTAATTCCCTTACAACCGTCCATGCGAGTATTTTCCCCGTAAGCTCGGCATTAGAACCAACAAGGTTTGTAACCTGAGTAATAATAACAAGCCCTATGAGGGTTCCGATTATTGTCATCTTGCTTAGTGCCTCTATCCCTGTAAAATACATCTGCTTGTAGAGAACTGTACGGATTGGGGCTGTATATAACATGGATATATGTTTAAAAGAGTAATGCAGTAGTGCATAACATCCTTTTATGGATTTGGCTGAATTAGTGATACCTTCACCTATTTTTTTGATATTAATAATCTGCGCCATAGACAAATTTTATCATACTTTTAGGGTTTTATCTGATAAAACTATTTTTTTATAAAGATTTATCAAAAAATTTGGTAGAATTATTACATTGCTTATAAGGAGCCTTTAAAATGAAAAATGACCCAGGAAGGGCGCTGATAGATAAATGCTTCAGGGAACTCCCTGTCTTTAGAAACCTCTCGGATGCACATCTCACCCAGCTTTCAAGAGATTTTATTACCCAGCATGTTAAAAAAGGTGAAGTCATATTCTATCAATCAGACGTCAGCAATGACCTTTACATAGTCCTTGAGGGCTCTGTAAGGGCATCACTCATGGGTGAAGGCGGGGAGGAGTTGATACTTACAACCTTCAATAAAGGCGACTTCTTTGGCGAGATGAGCCTCCTTGACGGCAAACCAAGGTCGGCTACCATAATAGCGGAGGAGGAGTCAATGCTCGGCGTGCTGAAACGTGAAAGGCTGCTGCGTGCCATAAAAAACGACCCGGTAATCGCTATTGATTTATTATCAGCGGTAGTGCAAAGGCTGAGAATGGCTGACAGCATGATTGAATCGCTTGCCTTTCTTGATGTAAGCGAGAGGGTTGTGAAGCTGTTTCTTCAGATTGCAAGGACAACGGGAGAAAAGGATAAAAACGGTTTTTTCAGGATAAAACGGCTGACCCACAAAGAGCTTGCATCGCACACAGGGGCATCAAGGGAGGCAATAACAAAGGTAATGAAAGTCCTCGCATTCAGGAAGATTATCAGGGAGGAGGAAAATTACTTTTTGATTTCTCCGGATGCAGAAAAGATAGCAGAGAAGGCTATATGAAATTTTACTTGACATGGGGACGTTATCAATATATGTTTTTATAATCTGCAAATATGAAAGGAGGAGCAAAATGAAGATATTTAACGTAGTAATTGTATTGGTTTTATTATCTCTTGCCTTAACCCCTCTGCCAGCTTATGCATTAGGACTTGAAGCGGCGATTGGCATCTGGCATCAGAACCCTCAGGGGAGCATGGCGTATAAAGAGACGCCCCTGAGCATTAAGGACGACCTTAAATACGACAGCAGTACAAAATTTTTTGGCAGGGCAAAAATTGACATGCCGCTTTTAATTCCCAACATTTATCTGATGGCAACGCCAATGGCATTTGACGGCTCCGGAGGCAAAAACCAGGATTTCAAATTTGGAAGCAGGACATATACCGCCAATGCTTCTTTTACGTCAGAGCTTCTCCTTGACCATTACGATATTGCATTGTACTACGGACTGCCTTTTATAAACTTAGCCACTGCAGATAAACTCAATATAGATGCAGGATTAAATATGAGAGTTATTGATTTAAAAGTTGAAGTCACGCAAGGAAGTGTCAGTGAATCCAAGAGTCTCGCAATTCCCGTGCCTATGGTTTATCTCGGTGCACAGTTAAAACCGGTTGACAAACTTTCCTTAGAAGCAGAGCTCCGTGCAATAGCATACAGCACCAATCACTATTATGATTTAATCGGAAGGGTCAAGTATAGGTTCTTTGGACCTGCATTTTTTGGTGCCGGTTATAGATATGAGGCTATAAAAATTAATCAGCAGGACCTAAATGTAGATCTCAGGTTCATGGGTCCATTTGCAGAGGCAGGTATTGAGTTTTAAAAATTTATAGAAGGCGGAAATGTATAATGCATAAAAAAAAGATAATTACACTTTTTTTATTTACCGTTCTCTTGCACATGCCGGGAGCATACGGTGAGGTCAAATGCATTAATTC
>JACROO010000142.1 GCA_016214355.1 Nitrospirota bacterium
AATCCTGCGGCAAATGCACTCCCTGCAGGGAAGGAACTGAGTGGCTGAGAAAGATACTTGAAAGGATGGAGCACGGCAAAGGCAGGGAAGGGGATATAGAACTCCTGCATGATGTCGCAGAAGCTGTGATGGGCAAGACATTCTGTCCTCTGGGAGACGGGGCTGCATGTGTGGTCTTGAGTATGATTAAACACTTTAGGGCTGAATTTGAAGAACACATTAGGGATAAAAAATGCAAAATGCATTTTTAGCTGACAGCTATCAGCTATCAGCTATTAGCTAATTATGATTACCATAACTATAAACGGAAAAGAAATAAGGCTGGCAAAACCGACAACTGTCCTTAAAGCTGCAAAAGAGGCAGGTATAAAAATACCAACCCTCTGCTATCACGAATTGCTTAGGTTATACGGCGGCTGCAGACTCTGTGTCGTTGAGGTGGAAAGAATACCGAAGCTGCAGACTGCCTGCACTTTAACGACAGCAGACGGTATGGTTATAAGGACCGAATCAGAGGCTATATCCAAAGTAAGGCGCGGTATACTGGAGTTCCTGCTTATTAATCATCCTCTGGATTGTCCTTACTGTGATAAGGCAGGTGAGTGCGAACTGCAGGATCTCGTCAGCAAATACGGTCCTGATGCCGGAAGATACAAAGAGGCAAAGAGAAAAGTCCCTGAAAGCCATGAAGATATAATTTTTACAAGAAACATGGAAAGGTGTGTCCTCTGCACAAGATGCGTAAGGATGTGTGAAAGTGTTCAGGGCGTATCGGCTCTCACTATCACGGAGAGGGGCGGAAGGTCAAAGATGGAGCCTTTTTCACCAACCTCTTTTAATTGCGAATACTGCGGCAATTGCCTTACGGTCTGCCCTGTAGGCTCTATACTCAGCCGTCTTTACCTTCACAGCTACAGGCCATGGCAGATTGACAGGGAGGCAGAAACTGTCTGCCCATACTGCGGTGTAGGATGTTCTCTTGTTGTACAGGTAAGAGGTGAAGAAATAAAACGTGTAGTTCCCAGAATAGGGGTTGGGTTAAATAACGGGCTCCTTTGCTCAAGGGGCAGGTTCGGGTACGAATTTATAGGAAGTCCGGAAAGATTAAAAAGACCCCTTATAAGAACAACCCCTAAAAAACAGTCAACAGTCAACAGTCAACACTCAACAGTCACAGAACTCTTCAGGGAGGCTTCATGGGATGAGGCATTAAACCTTATCGCTGATAAGTTAAAAGAAATCAAAGGGATTGGTTTTGCAGGCGCCCAGAGATATATTGAAGACCTGCTGGGTCAGGGGATTACTGCAAATTTAATCTCAGGGCTTAAACACTCTGAGGTTATCATGGTTGTCGGCGGCGACCCAACTGCCGTAAATCCAATACTCGGACTTTCCATAAGGGCTGCTGCAAGAAGCGGGGCAGGGATTGGCATCATCGGGAATGCAAAAGGTCTTTTGAGAACTTCCCGCGGTAAAACACTTCAGATTATACCGCCTGCCTTTAAAGAGGCTGAGATTTTAGAGTATTTATTAGCAGAGGTATACAGAATCAAAGGTCCCCGGCGTGAAAACCATGCCCTGGAACAGAGGATTGGCAAGCTCTCTGAGAAGCCGCCAAAAACAGATGTTGCCGGGCTGGGCAAATTAAAGGATATGTTGCTCGGCAGCGGGTCTGTTTCCATCGTCCTTGGCATGGATGTAGTCCAGAGAACCGACGGGCACAGGGCACTTTTTGCAATTGCAGGGCTTACCTATTTACTTGAGGCAAGGCTTTATCTGCTTTCCGACAGGCCTAATGAGCAGGGGCTTATTGATATGGGCTGTCTGCCGGATACACTTCCCGGGGGAAGACCGCTCGGTATTAGTGATTTCCGGAGGAAATTTGAGACAGAATGGAAAGGCACAATACCTGCAAAAGAGGGCATTACACTCATGGAAATAATTGAGGCGGCTAAGGATAAGAAAATAAAGGCAATGTATGTCATGGGAGAGAATCCTGTGTTTAATCTCCCCGGCGGCTCTTATATAAAAGAGGCTTTAGGCTCCCTTGATTTTCTCGTTATTCAGGATATATTCCTGAGTGAGACAGCAGAACTTGCTGATGTGGTTCTGCCTGCGTTTGGATGGTCAGAAAAAGACGGCACCTACACAAATCTTGAAAGAAGGATTCAGCTTCTCAGAAAGACAGTAAACAACACATCAGGCATGGATGACTGGAGGATAATCTCATCGGTTTCAAATAAAATGGGATATAAGATTGGTTATTCAGGTGTTGAAGATATAATGAAAGAAATCTCAAGGGTATCGCCGCTTTACAAGGACATGACTTACAGTGAGATTGAAAAGGGGAAATGTCTCTGGCCCTATAACGGCGAACCGTTAAGGGGTGTGATAAGCGACATTCCTCTGGCTGAGAAAAAAACACACGAATATAACGGCAGTCTGTATCTTGCGCCTGAAAGGGTTTTGTTTCATTCAGGGACGCTCTCAAGGAGGTCGCCTGCATTGAGGAAGATTGCCCCTGAGCCGACACTTAAAATAGGTGTGCATCACGCTGAAAAGTTAGGGCTGCAGGAAGGCGACAGTGTTACAGTTTCCACCGCGTGGGGGAGCATCAATGTTTCAGTCTCCATTGATAATACTATAAAGGACAATAAGGTTTTACTGAGCAATAATTTTGAGGGAAAAGGGGTATTCAGTCTTTTGAATTTCAGCATTGATAAGATTACAAAAATCCCCGGGACAGAGGGTTGTGAGGTAACAATTAAAAAATTATAATTTTATGAATATAGGTATTACTGCAATTAAAGTTGTGATTGTAATTTCTGTGACCATGCTTCATGTGGCATATGTGGTCTATTTTGAGCGTAAGGTTATAGGCCATATGCAGGCAAGGCTTGGGCCTATGAGAGTAGGTCCCCACGGGCTGCTGCAGCCTATTGCAGACGGCATAAAACTCTTTTTTAAGGAAGACATTATCCCCTCAGGTGCAGATAAACCGATATTTTATATTGCACCTGTTATCGGTGTGATAGCAGTACTGGCTTCCCTTGCTGTAATACCGCTCTGGGAGGGCTTCTCTATTGCCGACCTCAATATCGGCGTACTTTACATATTGGCGCTTTCCTCGGTAGGTGCGTATAGTGTCATTCTGGCAGGCTGGGCATCAAACTCAAAATATTCGTTCTTAGGAGGATTAAGGTCGTCAGCACAGGTCATAAGCTATGAAATTGCACTGGGATTAAGCCTTGTGGGGATTATGATGCTGTCGGGCAGTGCAAACCTTTCTGATATAGTAAGGGCACAGTCAGATTATCCTTTTGTCCTCATTCAGCCATTAGCGTTCTTTGTGTTTCTTGTGTCCATGATTGCTGAAACAAACCGTGCGCCATTTGACCTGCCCGAGGCTGAGAGCGAGCTTGTGGCAGGGTATTTTACAGAATATAGCGGGATGCGTTTTGGCCTGTTCTTCATGGCTGAGTATGCCGCGATGTTTATCATGTCTGCCGTAGCAACAGTATGTTTTTTAGGCGGCTGGAACGGGCCCGACTTCTGGGTCTTCTCATACGTCCCGAAGATAGCATGGTTTTTAATTAAGGTGTATGCCCTGATTTTTTTCTATTTCTGGATAAGGGCAACACTGCCAAGATACAGGTATGACCAGCTTATGGGACTCGGGTGGAAACTTTTTATACCCCTGGCTCTGGTAAATATAGGAGTGACAGGGCTGGTGAAAGAATCCTCGAACCCTATTGTTATTAAGCTATGACTGCTAAAGAATTTATTAAAAAGGTTTTGTTCATTGAGATACTGAAGGGGCTTGCCCTTACGCTGAAGCATCTCTTTTCTCCTGCAGTTACGAGGCAGTATCCTGCGGAGAGAAGGGAACCCTTTCCCGGTTCAAGGGGGCTTCATGCCCTTGTAATTGATGAGTATACAGGCAAGGCAAAATGCGTTGGCTGCGGCCTCTGTGCTGCAATGTGCCCCTCGCAGTGTATATATATTTATACAAGTGAGGATGAGGACCATAAGAAAATTGTTAACAGATATGAAATTGAGGTTCTTAGATGTGTCTACTGTGCACTCTGCGTTGAGGCATGTCCTTTCGGCGCGGTGGCACTTACAGAACACTACGAGTATTCGGATTATTCAAGGGATGTTTTTTATTATACAAAAGAGAGGCTTTTGGAAAACTGGAACAAATATATGGCAGGGCAAAAGGGAAAAGAATATTTTGAGAAATTCTGGAGACCCAAGAGCGAGGACTTTAGAAATTCTAAGGAGCCCCATGCTTCCTGAACTGTTTTTTGCATATTTTGCCGTTACAATTACAGGGCTGTCAATTCTTGTAATAACAAGAAAGAACCCTGTTCACAGTGTCCTGTGGATGCTGGTGCTTTTTATCCATATAGCAGCATTGTATGTTTTCTTAAATGCCGAATTTTTAGCCGCAGTGCAGATAATTGTATACGCAGGGGCTATTCTTGTATTATTTCTGTTTGTCATCATGCTGCTTAACCTGAGGAAAGAGGAAATAGAGCAGAAATTCCAGAAGCAATGGCCATTAGGCATGCTTGCAGGGACACTTTTTATACTGTTCTTCGTAATTATATTAAACAAGTTTGCCGTATTCCCTGCGCCGGGCGAATACAGCATTCAGGCGATTCAGGGCGAAGGCAATATCATGGTTATCGGCAAGGTCCTTTATACGGAATATCTCCTGCCCTTTGAGATAGCCTCGCTGGTATTGCTGGTGGCTATCATAGGCGCAGTGGTTTTGGCTAAGAAAAAAATCAGTGAATAGTGAACAGTATTTAGTGAACAGTAAAAGATATAGAATCAGGAGTTAACTATTCACTAAAGACTATTCACTAATTGGGAGGTTAATTGGTTCCGTTAAGCTGGTACATCATGCTGAGTGCTGTGGTATTCAGCATCGGCGTCATAGGGTTCCTTACAAGGCGCAACCTGATTATTGTCTTTATATCAGTAGAACTGATGCTCAATGCAGCTAACATCAGCCTTGTGGCATTCAGCCACTACCTGCAGTCCATAAAGGGACAGATTATGGTCTTTTTCATAATCACCGTGGCTGCAGCAGAGGCGGCGATTGGTCTGGCTATTTTAATAGCATTTTACAGGAACAACCCCACTATAAAGGTGGATGAGATAAATTTGTTAAAAGGATGAAAGATGCAATGATCAATTATCAATACAAAATTATCATTTGACAACGATAAGCACTTAAATTTGAAATGATAATTGTTAATTTTGCAATTTGCAATGTTTTGTATTATGTTGAGATAAATTTGTTAAAAGGATGAAAGATGCAATGATCAATTATCAATGCAAAATTATCATTTGACAATGATAAGCGCTTAAATTTGAAATGATAATTGTTAATTTTGCAATTTGCAATGTTTTGTATTATGTATTGAGGAATAGAATATGCTGGAATATACATTAATACCATTACTGCCGTTGATTGCATTTGTTATCAATATTATCTTTGGACGCAATTATATAAAAGATAAGGCGCACTGGGTTTCTGTGCCGGCAGTTATCGGGTCATTTGTCCTTGCGGTTGCAGCCTTTATGGATGTGCAGTCAGGGAAAGTAATCAATATAAATCTCTACAGATGGATTGTATCCGGAGACTTTAATGTGCCCATCGGCTTTCTCATTGACCCCCTGACAGCCGTAATGCTTATAGTGGTCACGTCAATCAGTTCCTTAATCTTCATCTATTCAATAGGGTATATGCACGGGGATAAGGGCTATTACAGGTTTTTTGCCTATTTAAGCCTCTTTGTCTTCTCAATGCTTACACTTGTTATGTCCAACAACTTTCTGCTGCTTTACTTTGGATGGGAGGCAGTAGGGCTTTGTTCGTATTTTCTTATAGGTTTCTGGTTTGACAAAAAATCAGCGGCAAATGCAGGCAAAAAGGCGTTTATTGTAAACAGGTTTGGGGACTTCGGCTTTGGACTTGGCGTGATACTTGTCTTTCTTACATTCGGAAGCCTTGAATACACGAAGGTCTTTAGTGACGCCGGCAGTGTTATCGGCAAAACCATAAGTATCTTTGGCTATGAAGTTAATACGATTACCTTGATATGCCTCCTGCTTTTCTGCGGTGCTGTCGGCAAGTCAGCGCAGCTCCCGCTTCACGTCTGGCTCCCTGATGCCATGGAAGGACCTACGCCTGTTTCTGCATTAATACATGCCGCAACCATGGTTACGGCAGGGGTGTTTATGGTTGCCCGCTGCAACCCCCTGTTTAGCCTCTCTCATACTGCAATGACCACTGTTGCGGTAGTCGGAGGTGTTACTTCAATATTTGCAGCCTCAATAGGGCTTGTGCAAAACGATATAAAGCGCATCATAGCGTATTCCACCGTAAGCCAGCTTGGTTATATGTTCCTTGCACTCGGCGTGGGCGCTTACTCTGCCGGAATTTTTCATCTCTATACGCATGCATACTTTAAGGCACTGCTGTTCCTCGGCTCAGGAAGCGTTATCCATGCCCTGCATGACGAGATGAATATCCAGAAAATGGGCGGGCTGAAAAAATATATGCCTGTGACCTACTGGACGTTTATTGCGGCATCTCTGAGCATTGCAGGCATACCGGGACTGGCAGGCTTTTTCAGTAAGGATGAGATTCTCTGGAGGGCGTATGCGGGCGGAGATGCAGGGAGATGGCTCTGGCTTCTGGCAACAATCGCTGCATTTATGACTGCATTTTATTCATTCAGATTAATCTTCCTGACATTCCACGGAAAGTTCCGCGGCACTCATGAACAGGAGCATCACCTTCATGAGTCTCCATCTGTCATGACCATACCGTTAATATTTCTTGCCATCGGCGCAGTGGCTTCAGGCTGGGTAGGGATTCCTCCGCTGCTTATGGAGCACGGAGACAGAATCGGGGAGTTTCTTGCACCTGTGCTCGGACCCCCGAAGGGTGAAGGCTCTCACGCCGAAGAATGGATGGTAATGGGGCTTTCTGTGTTTGTCGGTTTAGCAGGGATATTTACTGCATACATCATGTATCTTAAAAAGACCGAACTGCCTTATAAGATAGGAGAGAAATTTCAGGCTGTATATAAACTCCTTTACAACAAATATTGGATAGATGAGCTTTACGATAAAACCATTGTCAGGCCTGTGCTAAGTGTATCAGAGAAAATTATTCTCGGGTTTTTTGACGCGAAGATAATAGAAGGCGTTGTAAACGGCGTGCCGAATCTTATCGGTGCATTCAGCCAGAGATTAAGGAAAATACAGACGGGGATGCTGTCTCATTACGCTGTTGCGATGGCATTAGGGGTATTGGTAATAATAGGTGCAGTGATTTTTTTGAAATAGGAGGATTTGTAAGAAATTAACCACAGAGGTCACAGAGGGAATAATAAGCACAGAGAAAAAATATTTATTAAAATCAATAAATTATTCAGTGCTCTCTTTTTTAACTCTGTGTTCTCTGTGGTTTAAGTTGTTTTGCAAATGGAAGACATAATTTTAAATCATCTTGATTATCCTGTGCTTACATGGACGGTATTCCTGCCTGTAATAGGCGCAGTGCTGTTACTTTTTTTAAGGAACGCAGGTGTCATAAGGTGGTTCAGCCTTCTTATTACGCTCGCTACTTTTGTAATTTCACTGCCCATACTGGCTCATTTTGACAAATCAACTTACAAAATGCAGTTTGCGGAGAGACACGAATGGATAACTTCGTGGGGAATAAATTATTTTGTGGGAATAGACGGCATCAGCGTTCTCTTTATCTTTCTTACAACAATTCTCAGCATCCTCTGCGTCCTTGTCTCATGGAAGGCAGTTGATACAAAGGTAAAGGAATTCCACATAGCCATTCTTACTATGGAGGCAGGTATGCTCGGGGTGTTTGTCTCCCTGGACTTTTTCCTGTTTTACATCTTCTGGGAGACAATGTTAATCCCGATGTTTCTTTTAATAGGCGTCTGGGGCGGGCCACAGAGGGTTTATGCGGCAATAAAGTTTTTCCTTTACACGCTTGTTGGAAGCGTGCTTATGCTTGTCGGCATCGTGGTCCTTTATTTTTATGGAGGAAGAACACTGAATATATTGGAACTGAGCGCTTTACAGTATCCGTTTCAGCTTCAATGCTGGCTCTTCCTTGCTTTTTTTGCTGCCTTTGCAGTAAAGGTCCCGATGTTTCCTGTTCACACGTGGCTGCCTGATGCGCATACAGAGGCACCCACAGCAGGCAGTGTCATACTTGCAGGCGTGTTAATCAAGATGGGCGCTTACGGGTTTTTAAGGTTCTCCATACCGATGTTCCCCGATGCAACGAAATTTTTTATCATGCCGTTATTTGTCCTGTCTATTATTGCAATTATTTACGGCGCACTTGTATGTTTTGCACAGAAGGATTTTAAGCGCCTTATTGCATATTCAAGTGTCAGCCATATGGGTTTTGTGACACTCGGTATTTTTGCCCTTAACACCCAGGGAGTTGAGGGCGGCATACTCCAAATGCTGAACCACGGCATTATTACGGGGGCACTGTTTTTAATGATAGGCATTATCTATGAGAGGACTCATACGAGGATGATTGCTGATTACGGAGGTTTTGCACATATAGTCCCGTGGTATTCAGGCATTTTTATTGTAGTTGCCCTTGCATCCATAGGTCTTCCGGGGACAAACGGCTTTATCGGAGAGTTCCTGATAATATTCGGTGCATTTAAGGCAGGGAAGATACTGGGATTCCTTGCAGCCACGGGGATTATACTCGGGGCAGTGTATATGCTGCGGCTTTATCAAATGGTCTTCTTTGAAAAACTAAACCCTAATTATGAAACAGGGCGTCATCCGGTGTGGGATTTAACCCTGAGAGAAACTGTTATTTTGACCCCATTGATTGTATCTATCTTCTGGATAGGCATTTATCCTGAAACTTTTTTAAGCTATATCCATTCTTCTGCTGAACATTTAATTAACAATATGAGTCTGAATACTGGTATGGCATTTTATAAATAACTTTATATGGAGGGTACCCCTCACCTTAATCCTCTCCCCCAGTGGGGAGAGGGATAGGGTGAAGGGGAAGTGGAGATTTTTGGATGGAATTGAATAAATTAGACTTATTCAGCATAAGATTAATTGCACCTGAAATCATTCTTATAAGCATTGCATTGATACTCATCCTGCTTGACCTTGTTATCAAGAGGAAAGAGACTATTGCCTTTGTCGGTGTCCTCGGCACGCTCACAGCCGCATATGTGAATTATAAGCTGTGTGCCATGGGCTGGACAGGCAGCACCCTGTTGGGGATGTTTGCATTTGACGGATATGCCAACTTTTTCAAGTTAATCTTTTATATTAATATTATCCTCACAATTTTTATCTCCCTGAGATACATGGTTCTGGAGGAGGCTTCTTTCGGAGAATACTACTCGCTTATTTTATTTGCTACATCAGGCATGATGTTTATGGCGTCTGCCGTTGATTTAATAGTGCTTTATGTAGGGCTTGAATTGATGGCGCTTTCAACTTATATACTTGTAGGGATAACAAGGAGGCAGGTGCGCTCAAACGAGGCAGCGCTTAAATATTTTTTCTTAGGCGCCTTTTCATCTGCATTTCTGCTCTATGGAATCTCCCTCACCTACGGGCTCACAGGGACTACTAACCTCAAGGAAATTGCCTCTGCGCTTCAAAACTTAAATCTCCTTGAAAACCCTATCCTCTTTTTA
Source organism: Nitrospirota bacterium (assembly GCA_016214355.1). Classification (GTDB taxonomy): domain Bacteria; phylum Nitrospirota; class Thermodesulfovibrionia; order UBA6902; family DSMQ01; genus JACROO01. The sequence goes on from JACROO010000142.1 coordinate 9,744, forward strand.
GGGATGATTTTAGTTATTGCGGCTTTTGGATTTAAAATTGCACTTGTGCCGTTTCACATGTGGGCGCCTGACGCATATGAAGGTGCACCGACATCCATTACATCCTTTATGTCCATTGGCCCCAAGGCTGCGGCATTTGCGGCTTTAGGGAGGGTATTATTTGATGCATTCGGCCCTATGCACGTGCAATGGTCCAGCATCCTGATACCGCTGTCTGTAATTACAATGGCTGCGGGGAATATCATCGCAATCGCACAGACAAACATAAAGAGGATGCTTGCCTATTCATCTATAGCCCACGCAGGATATGCGCTTTTGGGGATTATCGCAGGAACTCACGGGGGCTTGTCAAGCATGATGAATTACATGGCAATATACGCATTTATGAATATCGGTGCCTTCGCTGTTGTAATCATGCTCAGAAGCAAAGGCTTCCGCGGAGAGGAACTCACTGACTATGAGGGGCTTGCAAAGAGTCATCCTGCTGCCTCTGCGCTAATGCTCATTTTCATGTTTTCCCTCACAGGCATCCCGCCTACAGCAGGCTTTATTGCTAAATTTTATATCTTTATGGAGGCAATTAATGCAGGCTATACGCCTTTAGTGATAATTGCCGTCATATTCAGTGCAATCTCAGCCTTCTTCTATCTCAGGGTTGTGATGTATATGTACATGAAAGAGCCAAAAGCGCATGTCACGCTTTCAACGTCCCCTGCAATATTCCTTACCATCGCAGTTACAGCAGCCGTAACGCTTATTTTAGGGTTATTCCCATCATTGCTCGTGGAGCTTGCCAAGATGTCAATAGCAGGGTTTTAAATTTTCACTGCCCTGCCACCGTATAATTTCCGCTTGCTATCACCTGAGAAGGTGCGCTGTAATAAAGCGTTCCATCAAGCTTTTTAATCTCTATCCCCATGGCATCGGGGCTTCCTTCTGTCACTGTTGCTGTAAAGGTATAATTTGGAGCGCCATTCACAGTTCCAGTTCCTGTAACTGTTGCAGTGCCTTCAGAGGCTAAAATTCCCGTAATTGACGTGCTTACAAGGCTCAGTCTATTACGTGTGTAGTAATATCTGAGATAACTTGTCCCAAGCGCTGATGCGCTTACATTAACATTCAAGCTCGCCCTGAAAAGCGGGACAGGATAATTGTAAGCATTGCCTGAAACCGAGGCAATCGGGGTTGCAGGGTTGCAGTCATCATCTATGCCGTTATTCGGCACTTCAATTGATGGCGTGCCAGGCGTGCAGTTGTCAACTATTGCTCCGGCTACACAGCTTAATATACCTGATGATAAACATGCTCCAACTCCGCATGTCGTTGGTGTTGTTGCAATACCATCATCTACTACACCATTACAATTATTGTCTATTCCATCGCATATTTCGGCTACACCCGGATTAACTGAGGCACTGGTGTCATTACAGTCAACATCGTTTGCAACATAGCCCTGTGGTTGGGTGCAGGCTTGTGTTGAATTTGAAGGGTCACCATATCCATCACCATCTGCATCTTTATACCATGTAATGATTGGACAGTTTGTCGCATACTTAAGGTCAAAGTTGGTGTCATCGAAATAACCGATATGTATATTATCATTTGAATCTATAGCGATAGAAGAATATACTCCAACATATCCTTCATCAATTGTATAATTAGCCCAAGAACCAGAGGTGTTTGTTATATACTTCAGGTTAAAATTAGGGTAAAAACCTCTATAGCTGATATACACCTTATTATTTGAATCAGTGGCTATAGATGTCTGATATGCCTCCCCTATAAGGAGCGTGTCAGTGCTACAAGAACCATAAGCATTAGTCACATACTTAATAGCTTGGTCGCTGCCATAACTGTACAAATAACTGATATGCACCTTATTATTTGAATCAACTGCTATAGAACTTGGTCCTACTGCTCTAAGATCGCTGTTAACTGTATTTGTCACCCATGAATCTGCAGAACCTGTAGCATATTTTAGTTTTTTTACATTAGCTAAATCATCATGTATATAACTAATATGAATTTTGTCGTTTGAATCAATAGCTATGCTGCCTCCG
>JACROO010000143.1 GCA_016214355.1 Nitrospirota bacterium
CCTGAAAGTGTAAATTAATATATGCTTAGGGCGGCTGCTATAATTCCGGCACGTTTTAACTCCACACGCTTCCCCGGCAAACCCCTCTCTCTCCTTAAAGGAAAACCCGTAATACAGTATGTCTATGAACAGACCTCCCTTGCAAAACTAACTGATGCCGTCTTTGTTGCAACAGACGACAAAGGGATATTTGATGCAGTGACAAATTTTGGGGGGAAAGCCGTTATGACCTCACCTTCACACGCCTCCGGCACGGACAGGATTGCAGAGGCGGCAAGGGATATTGACTGTGATATAATCGTAAACGTTCAGGGTGATGAGCCGTTCATTAAACCGGAAATGGTGGACGATGTCGTAAAACTTTTGCTGGATGACCCAAGCGTTTCAATCGGCACCCTCGCAGCGCGGATTAAAACCCGGCAAGATGTAGTCAATGAAAATGTGGTAAAAGTTGTTTTTAATAACGATGGCTTTGCCTTGTATTTTTCAAGGTCGCCAATTCCATTTCACAGAGATGAATGGACGCTCCAAAGCATAGAACACAGCCTGCCCCGCACTTTCTACTGTTACAAACATATCGGCATATATGCTTACAGGAAAGACGTTTTGCTGAAGCTCTCAAAACTGCCGCAGACTAAACTGGAAAAAATTGAAAAATTAGAACAGCTAAGGGCTTTGGAAAACGGCATTAAAATAAAAGTCAAGGAAACGGCATTTGAAACCACTGGCATAGACACCCCTGAAGACTTAAGGAGAGCAGAAGAATGGCTAAATTCATATTCGTAACAGGCGGAGTTGTTTCTTCATTAGGGAAGGGAATCGCCTCTGCGGCAATAGGCGCCCTCCTTGAGGCAAGAGGACTAAGGGTAACAAACCAAAAATTAGACCCTTACATTAATGTTGACCCCGGAACCCTCAGCCCGTTCCAGCACGGAGAGGTCTTTGTTACCGATGACGGGGCTGAGACTGACTTAGACCTCGGCCACTATGAAAGATTTACATCTACCAGGACATCACAGGCTAATAACTGCACTACAGGGAAGATTTATTACAGTGTCATTTTAAAGGAAAGAATGGGTGATTACCTTGGTGAAACAGTGCAGGTAGTTCCTCACATCACCGATGAGATAAAAAATGCAATAAAATCCGTTTCTGATAACTACGACGTTGTAATAGTGGAAATAGGCGGGACAATAGGCGACATAGAGAGCCTTCCGTTTTTGGAGGCAATAAGACAATTCAGGGATGATGTGGGAAGAAGTAATGTCCTTTATATCCATCTTACATTAGTCCCTTATATCAAGACATCAGGAGAACTTAAGTCAAAACCAACACAGCACAGTGTAAAGGATTTAAGGGAGATAGGTATCCAGCCTGATATACTTCTCTGCCGTACAGACAGATTCCTGCCTCCTGACGTTAAAAAGAAGATTGCCATTCACTGCAATCTTGACATAGATGCAGTTATTACGGCAAAAGACGTTGATTCTATTTATGAGGTTCCCGTTGTCCTGAGGGAAGAAGGTCTTGACAGTTTAATAACAAAAAAGCTGATGCTTGATACAAAAGAGCCTGACCTCGGGAAATGGTCGGATGTTATCAGGAAACTTAAAGAACCGGAGGAAAGGGTAAGCGTTGCAATTGTCGGGAAATACGTTGGACTGAAGGATTCCTACAAAAGCCTTATTGAGGCGCTCATTCACGGCGGCATAGCCAACAACGTAGGCGTTGATATCCAGTGGATTGATGCAGAGGAAATAGAAAAGCACGGGGCAGAAAAATATCTTCTGGACGTTGACAGTATCCTCGTGCCGGGCGGCTTCGGGGAAAGGGGCATTGAGGGAAAAATTGAGGCAATAAGGCTTGCCAGAGGAAAAAAGATACCCTTCCTTGGGATATGCCTGGGTATGCAGTGCGCCGTAATTGAATTTGCGCGCAATGTCTGCGGGCTTGCAGGGGCAAACAGCACTGAATTTGATGAGAACACCCCTTATCCTGTCATCTATCTCATGTCAGAGTGGTATGATTTCAGGACACAGACAGTGCAAAAAAGAGACATTTCCTCAGGCAAGGGCGGAAGTATGCGGCTCGGTGCCTATCCATGCACCCTTGCGCAGGACTCATTTGCACACGATGCCTATAAGCTTTCAGCGATTTCAGAAAGACACAGGCACAGATACGAATTTAATAATGCGTTTAAAGAAACACTTATCAAAAAAGGGTTAAAGATAAGCGGCAGCAGTCCGGACGAACAGCTTGTTGAAATAATTGAAATCAGGGAGCATCCGTGGTTCTTAGGCTGTCAGTTCCATCCTGAATTTAAATCAAGGCCTTTGGAACCTCATCCTATTTTTAAGGCATTTATTGCGGCAGCGCTTAGGGAGAAGAAACTGCTTTTTACATCCGGGGCGGTTCAAAAGTCAGGGGAGAAATGAATTTGGCGGGTTCAGGTTTGCAACCTGAACCCAAAAGTTAATCTGGAGCAGGTTGTAAACCTGCTCCCGCAGGAAAATATGTTATAAGACCCTGAATCAAGTTCAGGGTGACAAAACGGTGGAGGTCAGATGAGCAAGATAATTGAAATCATTGCAAGAGAGATTCTGGACAGCAGAGGGAATCCAACCCTTGAAGTTGATGTCTTCCTTGAAAGCGGTTCGCACGGAAGGGCTGCTGTACCTTCAGGTGCCTCAACAGGGCAAAAAGAGGCAATTGAATTGAGGGATAACGAACGGCGTTACGGCGGCAAAGGGGTCAGAAAGGCAGTAAGAAATGTCCTTGAGGAAATAGCGCCGCGGCTGAACGGCATTGATGCATACGAACAGGCATACATTGATAATTTCATGATTGAACTTGACGGCACTGAAAATAAAGGGAAGTTAGGGGCAAATGCCATTTTAGGCGTCTCCCTTGCCACAGCCAAGGCTTCAGCCTCAGAGTCTGAAATTCCCCTTTACAGATACATCGGTGGTGTCCATGCAAAAGAACTCCCTGTCCCGATGATGAATATTTTAAACGGCGGTGCGCATGCAGATAACAATCTTGACATACAGGAATTTATGATAATGCCTGCAGGCGCACCATATTTCCATGAAGCCATAAGAATGGGCGCAGAGGTCTTCCATAGTTTAAAAAGTGTATTAAAAAAACAGGGTTTAAGCGTCTCTGTCGGCGATGAAGGCGGTTTTGCTCCGAATCTAAAGTCCAATGAAGAGGCACTTGCCATTATAATTGAAGCCATTGAAAAGGCAGGGTATACCGCAGGTAAGGACGTCTATCTTGCCATTGATGTGGCTGCATCTGAGTTGTATGAGAATAATAAATATACCTTTGAAGGTAAAACGATTGACTCAAATGAAATGATAAATTATTATGACTCTCTCGTAAAAAAATATCCAATTCTCTCCATTGAAGACGGGCTGTCAGAGAATGACTGGAACGGCTGGCAGACTATGACCGAAAGGCTCGGCAAAAAAATCCAGATGGTCGGGGATGATATCTTTGTGACCAATCCAAAGATACTCAGGGAGGGGATACAAAAGGGAATCGCCAATTCAATATTAATAAAACTCAACCAGATAGGAACACTCACTGAAACACTGGAGACTATTGCAATTGCCAAAAGCGCAGGTTATACGGCAGTTGTATCCCACAGGTCAGGCGAGACAGAAGACACAACACTCGCTGATCTGGCAGTTGCCTGCAATACAGGACAGATTAAGACCGGCTCTCTGTCACGAACTGACCGCGTGGCAAAATATAACAGGCTCCTGAGGATTGAAGAAGAACTCGGGGACATTGCAATTTATAAAGGGACAGAAGTGTTTTATAATATAAACAAGTGAGAACTGAGAACTGAGAAGTGGGAAGTAAGAACTGGGAGGTGGGAAGTTAATAAGGAGTTCATAAGACATGGCGGATTATATCGCTTACTGCCGGTGTATTGCTTTTTCTTTACCTCACCTTCAGCCTGATTTTCGGCGAGAACAGTCTTGAAAAATACATGAAACTTAAATCGAACAAAGCCATGCTCTTAACTGAAATTAACCAGATAAAAAAACAGAATAAAGACATAAGGAAACAAATAAACACCTTTAAAAAAGATCCTAATTTAGTGGAGGAACTTGCCAGAGAGCAGGGACTCACTAAAGATGGAGAAATTATTTTTAAATACAAAAATGAGCAGTAACCCCCTTTTTATCTCTTTCTTGTGGCACATGCACCAGCCTTATTACAAAGACCCCCTGACAGGTGATTTCCGCCTTCCATGGGTAAGGCTCCACGGGATAAAAGACTATTATGATATGGTCGCGATCCTTGAAGATTTCCCTTCGGTACATCAGGTATTTAATCTTGTTCCATCGCTGATTGAGCAAATTTTAGATTATGTTGATAATAAGGCAATAGATAAATTTCTTGAAGCATCTAAAGTGCCTGCAGAAGACCTTACCGTTGAACAAAAGACCTTCATACTCTCAGACTTCTTTCTTGCAAACTGGGAAAATATGATAAAACCTTTCCCACGGTATTACGAATTGCTCGGCAAGAGGGGGAAAATACTCACAAAAGATGAGTTAAGAAAGGCAGTAAGATATTTTTCCGCACAGGATTTCCTTGACCTTCAGGTGCTTTTTAACCTTAGCTGGTTTGACCCTGTCTTCCGCAAGAAATACCCGCAGCTTCAAGAACTGATTAATAAAGGCAGGGACTATACAGAAGAAGATAAAGAGATTCTTTTAAAAACCCAGCATAATGTGCTTGAACTTATTATCCCTGAATATAAAAAAATGAACGAGAGAGGACAGATTGAAATTTCCACTTCTCCCTTCTATCACCCGATACTCCCTCTCCTGTACAATACAAATTCTGCAAAAATTGCAATGCCTGATGTGAAACTTCCTGAATTTACATTTTCCCATCCGGAGGACGCATCAGCACAGATAAAGATGGCTGTTGAGTATTTTGAAAAAATCTTTGGATTTAAGCCCGAAGGCATGTGGCCCTCCGAGGGCTCCGTCAGCGCTGATATACTTAACCTATTTAAAGAAAACGGTATTAAATGGATTGCAAGTGACGAAGGCGTCCTTGCCGCATCTCTCGGTATTTCCCTCAGGGATTTTTCAGGCTCTATGAAGGAACCTCAAAAACTTTATAAACCTTACGCTGCTGATGGTTTATCAATAATTTTCAGGGACCATGCATTATCCGACCTCATAGGCTTTGTTTATTGCAAATGGGACGCCAAAAAAGCCGTTGATGATTTTATAAGCAGGCTTTACAGGATAAAATCTTCCTTGCCGAAAAACATACCATTTCTTGTCCCTGTAATTCTTGATGGAGAAAATGCATGGGAATATTATAAAAATGACGGCAGGGATTTCTTGTTTTATCTTTATGAGAGAATGAGCAGGGAGGATTGGCTCAGGACTGTGACAGTTTCAGAGTATCTAAAAGAGCACCAGCCCCAGGCATTTATAAATAATCTTTTTTCAGGGTCATGGATAAACAGTAATTTTGCTATCTGGATCGGCCACGAAGATGATAATCTTGCATGGGACCTGCTTTATGAGACACGAGAAGCTCTTGAAATGTCCCAGCAGTTAAACCCTGATGCCGATTTAAAAGAGGCATGGCGGTGTATATATATAGCAGAAGGCAGTGACTGGTGCTGGTGGTATGGTGATGAACATATGACAGAGACTCAGGAGGAATTTGACGAGCTTTTTAGAGCCAACCTGATAAAAGTTTATAAGATTATGGGCAAAGAAATACCTCCAAAACTTCACATCCCTATCCTCAGAGAAGATAGAACAATCAAGCCAAAAGTTACAATCAGAGGGCTTATAACGCCCCTGATAGACGGCGAAATAACGAGTTATTACGAGTGGCTCCATTCAGCATACCTGGAGACAAAAAGGAGCGGCGGAACCATGCACAGGGCTGAGGCATTCATATCCATGATTTATTACGGGTTTGACCTGAACAACCTCTACCTGAGGGTTGATACAAAAAATCCCATGATTGAGATTGCAAAAGGGGTAACCTTCTCCTTCAAGTTTCTTAAACCTTTACAGACAAAACTGGAGGTTGCCATCACAAATGAAATAAAGGCTGTATTTTATCGCAAGGACAACAAGGAGTGGCAATTTCTTAAAGAGTTAGAGACTGTGGCGGTAAATGACATCATGGAAATCGCCTTGCCATTTGCACTGCTTGGCGCAAACGAAGGCGATGAAGTAGCGTTCCTTCTGTCTATTCTAAAGGACAACAGCGAAATTGAAAAATGGCCGTTAAGAGGATGTATCTCGCTGGAAGTCCCCTCCGCAAAATTTGAGGCAATGATGTGGCAGTAATAAAAAAAGCTGATAGCTAATAGCTAATAGCTGATTGTTGAAAGAGGGGATAATATGTACGAACTTGTAGTGGAAGCACAGTTCTCTGCAGCACATCAACTCAGAGGTTATAAAGGAAAATGCGAAAACATGCACGGCCATAACTGGCGGGTGCAGATCTCTGTGTCTGCCGAAAGACTTAATGAGATAGGACTGGCAATAGATTTTCATGAATTGAAAATCCTTGCCAATGAAGTCATCTCAACACTGGACCATTCTGTCCTGAACGAAACCTTTCCTTTTACAGAAATCAACCCATCTTCTGAAAATATTGCAAAATGGCTGTATGATTCAATTAAAAAAAAGATGCCTAACGGCAATGTCAGGCTTTCTGCGATAACTGTCTGGGAGGCTGAATCGTCATCAGCAACGTATTATGAGTAATATTAAAGCGCTACTAATTTATCTCAACTGAAGATTCGCTTGATTTTTAAATTCCATTTTATTAAATCATTTAATACGTTTTAAATTCTTACAGTTGTGGTAATTCCAGCCTGTAAAAACTTCATTTATCTTGACTTTTGTGGGGATATTAATCCGTAGTTCATAGTCAGTCCCAATCTGGGACATAGAATCTACCTCGCATTTTTTTACATAGACAGCTATACATATTAATTAGTTCCTTTTAAAATTTCGTCTGGTATCAAGTGAACCCTCGTCAGAAAAGCCACTTCCACCAAGCAGGGCATTAAAATTTCTAATGGAGTAAAGTCATATCATTTAGGCAGACAGTCATCTCTAAAACAGCATCTAAATTGGTCACAATAATCTTTGGCTGTACCAAAACAAGGGGAATTACCCTCTGCACGCTGAATTGAATGGATAATGACCTCTTTCTTCATCCATATCTTGGGTTTTATTCCTAATTTCCCTGCCTTTTCTTTTAGTTCTTTTTGCGTCATTTCTTCTTCTCCTTTTTTGCCTTTGCAAGCGGACTAATTTATCCAGCACCTTTTGAATACCCTGTGGTCAAGGTGCTTGGATTTATTTCCGAGATAAGATATCTACCCAATTTTTCAAAGCGTTCTTTATTCTTATTATAAAAAGGTAGTAATTTTTGATATTCTCTTACCTTTTCTATATCCTTTATTTCTTTAATTTGAATGTCGTTAGGAAGTCTCTCTTTGAGATTATGATAAGCGCCAATAAAAACGAGCCCTGTCTCACCATTATTTAAGGTCTCATCTATTCTTTTGGCAATAAAATCATCCCTTTTGTTTAAAAGTCTATTTTTGACTAACTTGTATTTAATAAATGCTATTATTTTCTGTGCAATTGATTTTGCCTGTGTTATTGCAAGTAACCTGTCGCGCTCTTCCTTAACCAACTTAAAAACCTCTGTCTTTACTAAAATAGCTCCTCTCTTAAGGAGACTTAAGAGTAACTCATGGTTTCTACTCCCTGTTTCAGCTGTTTCCTCAACTATTTTCCGTCCCATCTCCCCTGCGACAATCATTCCATCCTGATATATTTTCATATCGGTTACATCTATAGAGTTAAAATAATGTGATATAGCATCCCAAAAGCCTTCAATTGTTTTTATATGTTCTTTCCAAACCTCTTCTCCTAAGTCAGCGATACCCCTCTTAGTTACATCCCCTGCCAAAGAACCGAGGTCTGCACTGGTATGAATAACTGGGACATAAATCAGTGTTCTCATGATGAAATGTGGAATAAGTTATTTCGCCTTTATCTTTTCTTCCAGGCGATCTAATCGTCTTTTAAGCGCTATATTCTCTTTCTCTATCTCAGTCTCTTTGGCTTTAGTGGATAAATAAGAATCTTGCTGCCACCAATTTATACCCATCTCCATCGCCTTATCCACAGAGGCCATCAATAACCTTATTTTAATATTGAGAAGGTCAACATCTGCAAGTTGGATTTTTATATCTCCGGCAATCACAATTCCCTTATCCAATACCCTCTCTAAGATATCAGCAAGATTGGTAGCTTGAATTGCATGCGTCATTTGTTCAGCCATTGTTCAACCTCCTTTTTTCAGCTATCCTAACTTTTTGGTTTTTATAATTAAGTCTGCGGTCTTCTTACGCAAATTTGCTATGAAATGGCAATTTTTACAATCCAAACTTTCGCTTTTATAGCCCATGCAAGAAAGAAGTACATCTACTTCTTCTTGTAGCTTCTCTGCAAATCTCGCTTTTTCTTCTACTCCCTTTGCCTTATTAATTTTATCTGTAATATCCTTTATTACTGGCTCTTGCTTTTGAAATATCGAACAGCTAATTTTCGGCTCTTCTTTTTTATGCATATTTTTCTCCTGTGAGATCCCTCGCTTCGCTCGGGATAAATTCGGCATTATGACTTATGTCGCTTTGCTCCATAAGTCATGGCCTCATTTACATCAAATCTCCTAAAGGACCTAATTTTAGGTTTAGCTCTTCATCCTTAAGTCCAAATATCTCTTTTAGTTCTTGCATCTTATTTTCTAATTTCATCAAGGTTTCGCCAATTCTTTCTATCTCCTTATCAGTCAAAGACCCACCTTCTATTCGCCGCAATGCCTGTTTTTCCATAAGCCTTCTTATTAACTCAACGAGTGTCAAGACCAACTTTGCTAAACCTTTCTCTACATTTTTAGGGTCAATATTAATCCTTTCAGCCTCAGAGTCCTTTACTTCCTCGGGCTCTTTAATGGTTATTACTAAAGATGGTTTATCCATTTTATGTCGGCTCCTGCATTGGCCCTTCAATTGGAGCGCCTCTTAAACGCTCCATAGCCTCTACAGAACTGACTAAAACCTTTAACCCTAAATATATCAGGTCCACATCAGCTACAGAGATGACAATATCTCCTGACACGACCACCCCTTTATCTAAAGCCCTATCCAGAACTTCTAAGAGAGTAATCCTTTTTTCTTTTTGAAGATCTAAATAACTATTTTTATCCTGTAGGGTTTTAATTCTTTTATCCACTTTGCTCTTTTTCCCTTGAAAAATTACAAAAATTATAAGGCGGCCAGGGGCCGGTGCAATCAAAGGAAAGCCCCTTGTCAGTATATTTTGTCCTAAAATCCTCTACTATGTTAAGAAAATCCCCTGCTTTATCTTTATTAATTAAAAAAGCGGAATTTAAAATCATTTCATCATTTCTTTCAGTTACTTCTTTAGGTAATAATTTATTAATACGGGCCTCCGTAGACTTCTCTCTTAACCTATCAAAACTTACCTGACCATACTCATTAAGCTTTTTATTTGCTGCTATATTCAG
>JACROO010000126.1 GCA_016214355.1 Nitrospirota bacterium
TATTATATTTTTTGAGATATTGTTCTTCCATATCCTTATAGGCTTGTATGTTATTACTTATGTCAGATGCACGAAGTTTTGTAAGTTGTTCGAGACGTTTTAAAGAGTAATCTTCTTGCGTGTGAAGTCGGTATAATTCTCTGGCTTTCTCATAAGCAGCCCAAGGAGTTGGTCCAAAAAGATGTTTTTCTAATCGTATAAAATTTATTACATTTCGGTCTACTTTATATGGCAATATACAGGCATCAATAGCTTTCCATTTCTCATTATTAACATACTTCTCTGAGAGTTCTTCATAAATAAACGCCCTCGTATTACCTTCTATCACAGTAAAATAGTCATCTTTTGGAACTATCCATATTGGGTCATAAATACCTCCATTGCGCTCAATGTGGTCCTTCAACTTTTCATATTGGTCATTACCTTCAGCAAGGGCAAACCTTACCTTGTCTTGAGTAATATTGTCATTTAATCGAGTATCAAAATAATATTGTATGCGTGGGTTTTCTATATCGAGGATAAGCTTATTTAAGGGAATGTTGATTCTTTTAATTTCCGTTGGTTTGCCATCAAGATTTATGGTTATTCTACTCATAGCACCCCTTATTAAGCCATATTACTCAAAATTTTATATCAAAATCCTAATTTTCACAACTGATTTGTCATCCGCTATTACATTATTTAACCCAAATAATGACTAAAAACCTGGCGACAAAATAGGGAAAGTTAGAAGAGAGCCTTTAGTGTGTGGAAGTGGCGACCGATTGAAAGGAGGATACGCGAACGCGAGAGCAAATCGTGCTAAGGAGCGACGATTTAGTAAAACCGCGACCAAATGAGCAAAAGTGAGTAAAGTATTAACTCGTCCATAATCGTGCTGTGCGTTTTCGTGCCCCAATGTGTGCATTTTCACATCTTCATTGAGAGCCAAAACATCTAAAAAATATAAAAATGCATCAACAGGAACGCCTCCGATTTCAGGAAGGCGTTTTTTGAGTATAGATAAAGATGTTTTTGGCGGAATGTATCTCCACTGATTTTTCTGATTTCGTCCATGGTCCAACATAAACGCCATTCGAAATATAAGCATACCCAAAAGTTCTAATCCAAACACATCTGCACGCATAAGGTGTTCTATTTGTTCGAATAATGCCTCAAAAGTTAAATCGTTACCAATCTTTTTGCCTTTCTTCATTATAAAAGGGTTCATATCGTTAGGATTATTTGTTGTTTCACCTGTTATGTAATGCTTCCGTTTGAAATCAGGCGCTGCTTCTTTTCCGGGTTTGCCGACGGCAACTACAAAATCACCACTTTTATAAATCTCAGTGATTTTTCTTTTTTTCTGATTTTTGCCTTTCGGCCACCCAATCGCTTCTCTTAATATTTCTATACGGCGAGGTTTAGCAGACGGACTTAATTTAAGCCCATCAGGTAAAGAAAGCTCTTTATTAATAGCTAAAATATCTTTTTCTGATAAGCCCATCTCTAAATAAAATTTCTTCGTTATTTTTTCCACGTTATTTGATAAAATACGAAATATCTTTTTTGTAAATTTCTGCGAATTTTTTAATCTCTGCAACATCAAGCCGTCTCTCACCGGATTCAATTTTGGAAACATAAGATTGCGGTTTTCCCAACTTATCAGCAACTACCTGCTGAGAAAGCCCAGCATCAATTCTCGCCTGTTTTAGGCGATTTATTATTTCCTTATACTCTGTTGTGTATACGGTCAGCTCATGTCTATTTATATTGTATATCCTATTATGGTATAATCCCAAAATAGGATTATGAGATTTTAAATGTAAGAATATGTTGGAGGTTTAATTCTATGCCAAAATTTATTATAGACTTTGAATTAGCAGGACATCTTGAAGTTAAGGCTGATAGTGAAGAAAATGCTAGGGAGATTGTTGAAAATATGGATTCTCAGGAACTGATTAATAATACGCAGATTTTCAACGTGGGAAAGAATTATATTGAAAAGGTAGAATGAAAATATGTATAAAATTCATGATAGATAAAGTATTGCCAGCTTGATTAGAAGTTTTTTAAATGATGATACCTTAGTTTTAACTATTAGAGGGAGAAAATTTACTCCTCAATTCTCTTTCAACATTGACAAACAAAGGATTGATGTTGAAAGTGTTCAAACTGAAGTTGACACAGGATATGAGGGTAGCAATCAAATTGCTTTAATAGAAGCTAAAAATAGTAAAACTACCAATGTGATAATAAGACAGTTATTTTATCATTTCCGTCAAGGGTCTCATTATTCTAAAAAGAAGGTAATAACTTTATTTTTTGAAAAGAGGCTAAATTATTATTCATTATGGCAGTTTGAGTTTCTTGATAAAAATAATTATAACAGTATTCAATTACACAAATCGTATAAGGTCCAAATAGTTTAACAATCTATCCGCCCCAAAATCCGTCAGCAATTACAGATTTTGAGGGATAAAGGGATATTAGAATTCAGAGGAAAAGGGAGGTATGGGATTATATCCTGAAGTCTATTCCTCTGTATCCAACTGATGTATCCGGATCCGTCCTATTTCAACAATCCATAAATTTTTTGCAATGGGTATCGTGCTCAGAGCTTTCAGAAACTGCTTCACCAATTGCTCAAGCAATGTTAGGCTTGGATTTCGGGGAACTCTAATGACAGCTATCCCTTCGATTTGAGATGGTGGAAATCTTGTAATGTCGGAAAAATCTAAATCAAGGGTTACAAGACATCTTTTTTCAGCAGAACAGATATCATAAAGACTCTTATCAGTACAACCCTGTATGCCTTGTGAACGTACAGTTTGAACGTTATGCCCATGAGATTGGAAAAGTTCCTGCGTTCTTGTGCCAAAGTTTTCATCAAGCTTGAATTTCATCCTGTTATTTAGGCTTAAACCTCTACAAATCGTTCTCTTGACATCTCAGCTCCATATGCAATAGCAGCACGAATGTCTTCCTCCGTCAAGCTTGGATATTCATCAATAATTTCTTTAATGCTCATCCCGCTTGCAAGAAAATCGAGAATTAATGAAACCCATATGCGGGTGCCGCGTATGCAAGGTTTGCCGAAGCAAATATTAGGGTCAATAGAGATGCGTTCTAAAAGCGAATTGCTCATAGTAATCCTCCTTAAAGCTGATTATTAACATTCTACAATATTTTAAAACAAAACGCACATCCGCCCACAAAATCCGCCAGCTTCAAACAGTCCCGGAGCGCAGAAGTTCCCTAGCGCAGCAGTGAAGAATTGTCAAACATTCAGAATTTTCAAGAGTTTTGCAGTTGTATATATTTCAACGCCTGAATGTTGAAAATCTCTGTCATTGCTCCAGACAGGTACATTCAATTTCATTGCAAGGGCAAGGAGTCCTATATCGTCTTCGTCTCTCGCAGAAAGTTTCTTTGATGCCCTCTGAACAAAGTCTTCATAAAAATGTGCAGGATATACTTTAAGGGGAAGTAATTTTAACTGTGACTCAAGGATTTCTTCGCTCAGTGCATATTGTTCAGCAAGAACAGAGAGATATTCTCTAACCCCGTCAATATTATATTGTGTTGTTACAAACTCAATATCTTCTTTCAGAAATACGCGAAGAGCTGCCTTGCCGGCAACGGCAGATAGGATAACGTTAGCGTCTGCGGCGAGTTTTTTTAAAGTTTTCGAAGTCTGCAAGAAGTTTTTCCTCGCTTATCCCTTTTTTCGCAAGTGAACGGCTTATAGATTCACCAAAACGGATAAGCAGTTCTTTTCTGAGTTCTATAGGAAAGCTTTCTGGATGTTCAATAGGCAGATAAAGACCTGTTACTTTTCCATGCCGGGTAACAAGAATAGGCTCTTCATTCTTGAAATACCTTGTGGCTTTGTCTCTGAATTCTCTTACTGTTGCTACCTTCATTATTTTCTCCTTAAATAATTATATCAGCCTTATTAAAAATATGTCAACAATTGTGACCACGATCACATCCGCCACAAAATCCGACAGGGACAACAGTCCCGACCTGCCGGTTTACATGCCTCAGGCATGCAGGCAAGAGCGCGGAAGTGCAATAGCGCAGCAGTAAAAATAATCAAGAAGACAAAAGGATTCTCTACGAGTCGTAGACTGGAGTTTAAAGGAAGTGGGAAGTATAGTTTCAGACAGATTTTTTAATCAGGTCCCGCTGCTTTAAGTATTTCAGGCATGATTATTTCAAGGAATTCTGAGGGATTTACTATCTTAAACGGATACCTGCTTTTTATGCGGAGCTTTGTAAAGTCTCTTTTGTCTCCAGTCACAAGAAAGTCGGCTTTTCCTGTAAATGCAGAAGCAAGTACCGGGACATCCTTGTCAGAGGTATGCTCTGAAAAATTCTTAATTATTGTTGCAGACGGCATAGGAATAATTTCAAGATTAAGCTTGGGAAAATACTCTTTATACACAGAAATGGCAGTTGGCATTTTCTTTTTCAGGTTCCTCTCGATTTCTATGATGTTATATCTCCCTGTTACAGCGTGAAGCATAGGGAGGTTGAGTGAGAGGAGATCAAGGATAATACGCGGCGGGCCTGTATCGGAAAAAAGACCTGAAAGTATGACATTTGAGTCAAGGAAAACCCTAACCTCTCTTTTTGCCATAGGTTTCCCTGTACAAAGTTTCTCTTTCCTCTTTAAGTCCTGCAATCAAATCTTCAAGTGAAATGCCCGATGACTTAAGCAGTTTTTTTATCTGTCTTCTTGCTTCATCAAGTTCAAGTCTTTTCGGCGTTATGAGGAGTGAATCTCCAACAGGGATTATGGAGACAACTTGTCCTTCTTCAAGGTGTCCTGCGCTGCGTATTTTTTTAGGTATGGTCAACTGCCCCCGTGATTTTATCTCTGCAACCGAGACTTTAGCCGCTTGCATATTGCACCTCCTGAATTAATTTACTGATTTCAGAATATCAGAAATTAGTAAATTTAACAAGTGTCGTCAGGATTTTGGTTTATCAAAATTTACCCTAACAAGCAATCTCAGCAACTTCATCCTGATTGTAAACACATCCGCCCCCAAAATCCGCTCTACGAGCCATAGGTCAACAGGATTATATTTCAAATCAGCCATTTTTATGTCTCCATTAAAAACCCGTCCACGGCTGGGGCAGGAAGAGCCTCTCATAAGTCATTAGGGCAAATCTATCGGTCATCCCTGCGATAAAATCGCAGACAACCCTCTCTTTATCCTCTATCGCCTCTTTGGGAAATTCTCTAAAAACTTCATCCGTGTGTTGAAGGTAATAATTATAAAGGTCAAGGAGTATCTTTTTTGCCTTTTTGAATTCATGTTTTGTTACGTCACCTTCATAAATATTTTTATAAAGAAAATCCCTCAGGGCATAGGTCGTCTTTTTTATCTCCTTAGACATCTTGATTTCCTTAAGTCCCGATGTAAGCGAAGTGTAAATGACATCCTTGACCATTGTGTCAATTCTCTTTGACTGGTCCGTCCCGATTTTAAAGAATTCTGCAGGAATGTCCGATTTTTTAAGAACGCCCGCCCTCATTGCATCGTCAAGGTCATGATTGACGTATGCAATAATATCCGAGACCCTCACAATCTGCGCCTCAAGTGTTTCGGATGCTGAAAATATCTCGCCCTTGCCTTTTGAGTGTTTTAAAATGCCGTCACGCACTTCATGCGTAAGATTAAGCCCCTGCCCGTTTCTTTCAAGCACATCAACGACCCTGAGGCTCTGCTTAAAATGGTCAAAACCGCCGGGGAAAATTTCGCGGAGGACTTCCTCTCCTGCATGGCCAAACGGCGTATGTCCTAAGTCATGCCCCAAAGCAATCGCCTCGGTAAGGTCTTCATTGAGCCTTAGCGCCCTTGCAATTGTCCTTGCGATTTGCGAGACCTCAAGCGTATGCGTCAGTCTTGTCCTGTAATGGTCTCCTTTGGGTGCAAGGAATACCTGTGTTTTGTGTTTTAATCTTCTGAACGCCTTTGAATGGATAATCCTGTCCCTGTCGCGCTGAAAGCATGTCCTTATCTCGCCTTCCTTCTCGGGCTTAAGCCTGCCTTTGCTCTCAGAACTAAGACACGCCCTCGGATGAAGCGTCTGTTTTTCTATCTCCTCTGTCTGCTCACGGATGGTCATGGATAATTTATCTCTCCCCGCCAATCAAAACGCAATCCCTTCGGTATTTACAAGCATGTTGATTGAGAATAGTGCACTTGGAAGTGTCGGATTTCGTGCTTCGTATTTTTTATTTTATCTCTGTGCGCTCTGTGGTTCTGCTTCGTTCCATGTTATATCCGTATGCCCTGCGGTTTTGTCTTTATTGCACATAAACTTTTTTATGTCGCTTACAGACGATGCTGTTTTACACGCCGGAAGAGATTTTAGAAACTGCAGACCATAACCCCTTGTCCTGATTCTTGAGTCAAGGATAACAACGATTCCCCTGTCCGTCTTTGTCCTTATGAGCCTGCCAAAACCCTGCTTAAGCAGGATAATTGCCCTCGGTATCTGATAATGATGAAACGGGTTTTTGCCTTCTTTTGTAAGAGCCTCCATCCTTGCCTCAATCACTGGAGCATCGGGGACATCAAAGGGCAGCCTCGTGATTATCACGCACTGAAGGTCGTCCCCGGGGATGTCAATCCCCTGCCAGAATGTATATGTGCCGAAAAGGACGGAATTTTTGTTCTTGCGGAATTCGGCAATCAGCCTGTAACTGTCCATATCGCCCTGCCTGAGAATCTCAATATCCGGGATGTCAATCGCATTCGCCGCCTTTGAAAGAAGGCTGTAGCTTGTAAAAAGCACAAGGGTCCTGCCCTTCATAACACCAAGTATTTCCGTTATGCGGCTTATCAGGTCTTGTTCAAATTTTTCAGAATTGGGCCCGCTGATATCCTCCGGCGCGTAAAACTGAGCCTGTTTGCCGTAATTAAACGGTGAACTAAGCAGAAGCGTCTTTGCCTCCAATAATCCGAGGCGTTCTTTTATGTAGTCAAATTTATTGTTTGCGGCAAGGGTAGCAGATGTTAAAACAGCAGAGCCGGTATTATCAAATACCTGCGTTTTAAGAATTGATGCAATGTCAACCGGCGTCGCAGTAAGCCTCAGCACCCTGCCTTCTTTTTCAGCCCAATAAACGTGATTTTCAATCTCCTGCTCAATGATTGAATGCAGCGACATTCCAAAAGCCTCTATTCTTGAAATAAATGCAGATATTTCTTTTTGCTCATCTTCATCCCGCGATATTTCCTGAAGCATCTGAAGCGCCTCTGAAAGCTCGTGAAGAGGCTCTGTGAGATTATTCTTTATGAAACCCCTTTTGCGGATTCTTAAAGTTGAGGAGTTTTTCAGCCTTTCCGAAAGCTCCTGAAACAGTGCATTCCCCTGCAGTCTCACTTTATTAATAAAAATATTGATTTCTGAAAACTTATCCTGTGTAAGCCATTTAAGCCGAGTCAGCAGCCCTTTCCCCTGAGGACTGAGTATGGAATCCAGCAGGCGGCTGAGTTTAAAATTTGAGATTTCCACGCCAAGATAATCCGCCGCAACGTCTTCAATCTCATGAGCCTCGTCAAAAATAACGGCATTAAAAGAGGGCAGTACACTCCAGCCCGAGGCAACATGCGCGAAAAAAAGGTGATGGTTTGTAACGAGAATATGCGAGCCTCTTTCTGCCTGTTTTGCCTTCTGATAAAAACAGTCCCTGTATTTCTTGCAGTCTTTACCGTAACAGAGGTCGCTCTCCCTGCTTACTTTCTGCCAGAGGCTTTGCGGAACATCAATCTCAGCCCTGACGCCCGCCGCTGTCTGCCTTGCCCATTTAAGAAGAATGTTGATATGCGCCGTATCGTCAATGTCAAATAATCCGTGCCCTTTTACCTGCCCGAGCCTGCGCAGGCAGATATAGTTTTCGCTTCCAATGCAGAGGGCAAACCTCAGACCGCCGAATATGTTGTCCCTTAAAAAAGGCAGTTCTTTTTCAACAAGCTGCCTCTGAAGCGCCTTCGTATATGTTGACACCACTGCCCTCTTCTGCCCTTCGGCATCATCAAGCACCCATTCTGCAAGGGGGATAAGATATGCAAGACTCTTGCCGACGCCTGTCCCTGCCTCAACTATCAGATGTTCCTCATTCCTCAGCGCATCTGCAATCGCCGCAGACATCTTTAACTGCTCATCACGCGGCTCGTAGTTGGGAAGAATATTGCACAGAAGCTCATCAAAGGAGTTGCGTATCGTCAAGTTTTATCTCCTCATCAAAACTAATAGCCTTTTGTTTCCTTAACTCCTCTATTTTTTTAAGCGGCCTTTCAAGCATATTGCTTCTTGTGTTAGCAAGCATATCATATTCCTTTTTTGCATCATCAAGTCTTTTGCCCATTGCTTCAAATTTTTCCTTGTAAAGCCCCCACTGTTTGGAAAAATCTCCCAGAAGCTTGAGTATTTCCGAGGCTGTGCGTTCAAGGTTAAAATTCTCAATCGCCTGCCTTATAACTGCAAGCACCGCATAAAGTGTAAATGGGGAGCAAAGAATAACTTTTTGCCTCAGCGCCTCATCCATTATTGTTGTATCGGATTCATTTATAAAACTGTATACCTGTTCATTCGGAATAAACATTATTACATAATCAACAGTATTTTCCGCCGGATTAATGTAGTCACGGGTCGTTACCTGCTTGATCATTACCTTTGTATTC
>JACROO010000132.1 GCA_016214355.1 Nitrospirota bacterium
TTTTTTCAGAAGCCTTCTCAGGGGAGGCACGACAGAAAAGATATTGTGGGCCGGCGGGTGGTTCTTCCACGTCTCATTCCTGCTGATAGTGCTGAGGCATCTGCGCTATTTTATGTATCCTGTCCCTTCATGCATAATGTCGGTTCAGCAGGCGGGTATCTGGGCGGCGTATGTATTCCCGATAGCCCTATTGATTCTTTTAATAAGGCGTTTCACCAATGGAAGATTGATTGTTATTTCCCTTTTTCAGGATTACTTTATTCTTGCCCTTCTTCTGGGCATTGGTATTACAGGACTACTGCTTAAATATTTTATCAGGACCAATCTTGTGGAAGTTAAGGCATTTATACTCGGTTTGTTTACGCTGAGTCCGTCAGCGGTTCCTGACAGCACACTTTTTTTAATACATTTTAGTCTGGCAATGCTCCTTCTGATTTATTTCCCGTTCAGCAAGCTTATTCACGCATGGGGCGTATTAATGAGCCCCACAAGGGCACAGACAGATACCCCCAGGGAAGCCCGACATGTGGCTTCATGGGCTAAATAATCTACGAGTCTTAGAGAGCTTAGAGAGGAGAAATAAGATATGGCAATAAAGGTTGAAGCCCCTGAGTTAACAGGAAAGATAATCACACCGGGTGTAAAGAAAGATGCCTCAAAGGAGCAAAAGCCTTTTCTGGCAAAACCTGATTTAATGACAAAGGTTGGGTTTACCACTGAGAGGCCGCCTGACTGGAAAGAAAAGTTCCTTGAAAAGATGGCTGAGGTACTAAAAAAATACCGCTCGGTAAGATTATTCCTTGATATATGTGTAAGATGCGGTGCATGCACAGATAAATGCCACTATTTTCTTGGTACCGGGGACCCGCGGAACATGCCTGTTTACAGGCAGGAGTTAATGAGGAGCGTCTACAGGAGATATTTCACATTACCAGGCAAGTTATTTAGAAATTTAGCCTCTACACAGGACTTAACAGAAGAGCTTCTGGATTCCTGGCTCACTTATTATTATCAGTGCTCTCAGTGCAGGCGCTGTTCGGTGTTCTGCCCTTACGGGATTGATACAGCAGAGATAACAATGGCAGCAAGGGAGATTCTGGATTCTATCGGAATGGGGTCTAAATATAACCTGGAAATAGTAAACAAGGCTGAGACTATCGGGAACAATCTGGGGATGATTCCGGCAGCACTAAGGAATTCACTGGACTTTGTTGAGGAGGAAATAAAGGAAAAGACAGGGGTAGACGTGAAATTACCGATGGACGTTGAAGGAGCCGATATCCTGTTCGTTACTCCTTCGGCAGATTTTTTTGCTGCACCGCATATTGAATCCCTTGCAGGCTACGCAAAGGTCTTCCATCAGGCAGGTGTAAACTGGACAATAAGTTCTTATGCCTCTGAAGCTGGGAATTTCGGTATGTTTATAGGCAATTACAACCATATGAAGACTATTAATAAAAGAATATGGGATATTGCAAGACAGTTAAAAGTAAAACGCGTTATAGCCGGAGAGTGCGGACATGCATGGAGAGTGCTATATTCATTCAGCAATACATTAAATGGTCCTTTTGATTTTCTTGATGCAAGGTACCGTAAGCCCCAGCATATATGTGAGTTTACCCTTGACCTTGTTAAAAAAGGCGCACTTAAAATTGATAAGACTGCCAATGATAACTTTACTGTTACCTTCCATGACTCATGCAATGTGGCAAGGGCATCAAGGATGGGTGATACACCGGGTGACCAGTTCACAATACCGAGAGAGCTGATAAAATCAGTATGTACAAAATATGTTGATATGCAGGCTGATACTATCAGGGAAAGGACATTCTGCTGCGGCGGCGGTGGAGGGGTGCTGACAGACGAGCTTATTGATATAAGGGTGAAGGGCGCTATGCCGAGAATGCAGGCATTGAAGGCAGTTAAAGACAGCTACGGGGTAAACTTTCTTGCACTTATATGTGCTATATGCAAGGCACAGTGCACGAAGATATTCCCATATTACGGCTATGACATGGAAGAGGTAGGCGGTATCCACCAGCTTGTCAGTAATGCCGTAATACTGGGTGCAAAGGAGGGGATATAGTGAATTGCAGATTGCAAATTGCAGATTTAAAATTTAAAATCGCAAATCTTAAATCGCAAATCTTAAATCATAAATTTATAATTGTGCCTCTCCTGCTGATTATCATGTTAATTTCTGGCTGTGAACTTTCTATAGAAAAACCCTCACAGGAAGGCAAAGGTCCCATGAAAATAGAAATAGCCGTAGATAAAGAAATGGCGCCTGAGTCCCATAAGTCTAATACTACTGCTGACGGCAAGGCATTAGAAACCGCTTATGCAAAGCTGCCTGTTTTAGGGAAGATATTTAAAAGCAGCCTTAAAGGCATTGATTACTGGAGGGCAAATCATCCTTATCTCATAACGGGAACACAAAAACCTGCCCTTTTAGCCGACCCTTCTGAGACCTGCCTGGACTGTCATGATGAGAATACATCCTGCAACAACTGCCATAAATATGTTGGAGTTAATCAGGTAAGCGGGAAATAAATAGACATAAAAATCATGGATAAACGGGGGTGAGAAAGGCATGTATGTGGTTACTGTTGATTTGGAAAAATGTGACGGATGCGAAGAATGCGTAAATATCTGTCCTGTAGAGGTCTTCAAGATAGTTGATGGAAAGTCAGACCCATATCAGGCATCGGAGTGTTCTTACTGTTTAAGTTGTGTAGAGGTCTGTCCAAATAAGGCTATCACCGTAACAGAAATGTAACAGTAAGATAACAGCTTTAAATAAAAAAGGCACCCCGAAACTTCGGGATGCCTTTTTTATTGTCCTTAGTGCGTTTCTTAGCTCCTAACCCTGAACTCTAAATTCTTTTTATGGTTTTCTGATATAGAGTTCCCAGTAACCCTTGTCCTCAAGCTTCACCGATTCAAATTCATAACCCTGTTTTGCACAGTACCTGGGGATTGTGTCCTCAGCAGAGGCAGGAGCGTCACAGAGCACTTTAAGCAGATCCTAACACATCAAGAGTTTCACTTGGCGGTATTGATTTTAAGTCCGGCATTATTATTACCTCCTTTATTGTAAGTCCCTTCAAGGAACTCAATTAAATTATTTTTTAGAAGAAAAGGAGATGCTTCATTTCTTCCATCATTTTGGTTATTTCTGAGAATGGAACGACCTTCGCCGTCATTTCGGCTCCGAATTCCGCTGCATCTATTACTATGTCTTTTTCTGTAAGCACGAACCTTGCGAGGTCCTCTTTGCAAACCATGACATTCAAATCAAGAAGAAGGCTGTTTTTAATATGCGACTCTGTGCTGGAAAGTCCATATTTTTCCATTGCCTTTTGGTTCTTTATGCAGTTTAAAACTCCGTCGCCTACAAATGCAATATCCGCAGTAACAAGGTCGCCGTCATTCAAATATATTTCAACGCTCTGACTTGAAATAGCATGTGTAATTGCAAGTTTAGGGTTTTCGCTTTTATATCCCGCTCTTTGAACTATAAATCCGAGTTTCGTTGTTGCCATCTTATTCACCCCCTATATGCAGAACCCTGTCAGCATCAAAAATGCTTGCAAGGTACCAGTCCATGCTGTGTCTCTTAAAACCTTCCATTGTTTCATCTTTATGATAACCTCTTGCTTCTGCGCAGGCTTCACACGCGGTTATTTGCATGCCTTTTGACATTAGTTCTTTCACAGATTTTTCAAGAAATGAATAATCCTTGAACGCACGCTGCGCCTTTATTGAGAGCATTGTGCCGTTGCCTGAAACCCAGAAGTCAACTTTATGCCCTTTTTCTATAGCTGCGGATGCAAGTTTAACGGCAAAGTCAAGGCTCATTGAGCCGACAAGCGATGAAAAACAACCAATTGTAAGTTTCCCCATTGCGCCTATTCCTCCTATAACCAAGCTGTTTTTTCGTATTCGTTAAAAATTAAATCAACTATATCGCTGTAAGATATAATCTTTACTTTATCGGCAAGGTCTGCATTGCCCAGCCCTCTTGTATCAAGGTCGTCTGATAATACATAAAAATCAGCAGGTGCATTGAGGACCGGAGACGCCTTCCCTTTTTCTTTGACGGCTGCATGATAGACACCATTCTGCACAAATATTATGCCCAGCTTTTCAGCCTTTAACCGGTCAAGGGTATCAACCGTATTTCTGAAATCGCTGACAAAAACGGCTAACTTCATGGAATACCTCCTCGTTTTAGGGATTAAAAATAGAGGTGCTATACTATAAGTTTTGCAGTGCCTTTGTCAAGATGTGCCCATCTGTCCTGCCTTAAGTTAAAAATTTATGATATAATAGGAAAAAAGGGGGCGACAGGCCTCGACGGGAGTGGCGAGGCCTAAGCTGCATGCCGTGGTCCTGTCACCACGAAAAACAGCAGGAAACAAACACAAAAGCCAACGCTGAATTGGCACTTGCTGCTTAATTAAGCAGCACGCTTCTCTGGGTTTGCCTGCGGCTCAGAAGAGGCGCCAGACAGCAGGATAGCTTGAAGATTTTTCCCTTATTCTTCAGGCGAGATTTAAAGTGATTGGAGTCAGAGTCGCCTGCTTGCCGGCAGACCTGACTCTGAAAACTTAATAGGTAAGATAAGCATGTAGAGGCTTGGGTGTAGCGCTTCCGGACGCGGGTTCAATTCCCGCCGCCTCCACCATTTTTGTTAATTTTAAACCACACAGGGCTCAGAAAGAAGCATATACATTGCAAAATTAGCATTTATCAGTTTAACTGTTTAATTTGCATTGATAAATTTGCAATGAATTTTTTCTCTGTGTTCTCTGTGGCAGATTAAGGAGAAAAGAATACATGGCGCGTCAGAAAATATTGGCAATGATATTAGCAGGCGGCAGGGGCAACAGGCTTTTCCCCCTTACATTTGAAAGGTCAAAGCCGGCAGTTCCTTTTGGCGGGCGGTACCGCATAATAGACTTCGTATTAAGCAACCTGATTAATTCCAAGATATTTTCAATCTATCTCCTCGTGCAGTACAAGTCGCAGTCTTTAATAGAATATGTAAGGGAAAACTGGGTGTTGTCTTCAATTATTCAGGACCATTTTGTTACAGTAGTCCCGCCTCAGATGCGGCTCGGGCCTGAGTGGTTTCAGGGCACGGCAGACGCAGTCTTTCAGAATCTAAATCTCATCCGTCAGCATAAGCCTGACCTTGTCGCAGTCTTTGGCGCTGACCATATCTACCGCATGGATATGCGCCAGATGGCTGATGTCCATGTCAGGAACAATGCTGATGTTACTGTAGCGGCAAGACCTGTACCCATAAATGAGGGCAGTTCATTCGGCATTATTGTTGCCGATGCTGACGGCAGGATAAAGGGTTTTGAAGAGAAGCCTGCAAATCCGACTCCTATACCGCATGACCCTGAGCATGCCTATTGCTCAATGGGCAATTACCTTTTTAACACAGAGGTCCTGATTGATGCCCTTGTTGGCGCCCAGAAAAACAAACAACACGATTTCGGCGCCTATGTAATCCCGAGCCTTGTAGGGAAAAAACAGCTCTTTGCCTATGATTTTTCTACCAACATTATCCCCGGCATCAAGCCTTACGAAGAAAAGGGCTACTGGAGGGATGTAGGAACGATAAAGGCTTACTGGGAGGCACATCAGGACATGCTCGGGGAAAAACCGCTTTTTGAAATTGACAATGAACTCTGGCCTATACGTCCCTCTTACAGCACGATGCCGTCCGCAAAGATAATCAGCGGTGAAATTATAAACAGCCTGATTTCCGCAGGGACAGTAATAAATAACGCGACAATAGTAAATTCCATTATAAGGCGCGGGGTAACGATTGAGGAAGGGGTTGAGGTCAGAGACTCAATCATAATGGACCGCGTAGCGATTAAGAAGGGCTGCCGCTTAAATAAAGTTATCGTTGACTGCCGCAATGTAATTGAAGAAGGCGTTCATGTTGGGACGGGGAGCGAAAAACCTTACTGGCGTGCACATTTAGACCCTTCGGGAATTACAGTAATTGCCAGTGAAATGCAGTCAGCCCGGTAGCTTATGTTACTTTTTCTGCATCTTGATTTTTTCTAATTTTGAGCCCTTCCAGATAAACTTCCTTTCTGCACGGTTCTTTAACAGGGTTTTTTCCTCCATCATTGCGGCAACAAGCAAGGGAAGCCCTATAGTAGCATCAATATAAACTGTTGCTGAAGTTGCAGAATAGCTTATTTTGCCCCATGACTTTGCCTCTTCAAATGTACACCCTGAAAGACCGCCCCACTTCGGGTCATCCGTTGTTATCTGTATTGCATATTGGTGCCCCGGATGATTTTCTCCCCAGACCTCCAGCATGGGCTCAACCTGCTGGATGTAGTTTTTAGGGACGCCGCCTCCTGCATAAAATACACCGGTAGACTTTGACAGCTTGACAATCTGCATGATTTCATAATTATCTCTCAGGAAGTCTATGCTGAATTTGCTCTCCGGGTGGTTTTTGAAACAATAAACCATAAGCCCGATGCCTATGCCGCTGTCGTGGAGTGTTGGACAGAATATAGGCACCCCTGATTTGTAAGCCATCTTTATTATTGAAGAATGGTCGTCCATTTCTTCTCCCAGCTTCTCAAAGAATTCCCTTGTTGAGTAATGCCTTTGCTCAAGGGTGCCGGGAAAGCTGGAGAAGAAGGCATCTATCTCAAGAAATAATTTATCGTCGGCAAGTGTATCATAAATCCTGTCAATGCGTAATTCCCTTAGATCTGAATCATCTGTATGCTCCTTTGCTACATAATGGTGGAACCCCATGCTTTCAAAAAAATCGTGATACATGTTTGCCCCTGTTGAAACCACGACATCAATCATATTAAATGCAATCATGTCACTGATAACCTTCCGCATGCCTGCGGGGATCATTGCACCTGATAATCCAAAAAAGATAACGGCATCTTTATCTGCAAGCATGGACTTAAAGACCGACAGGCACTTGGCAAGGTTTCTGCTCTGGAAAGACGTGTTGTTGAAAGAATTAATTATCTGGTGGATGTTTCTGCTTTTGGTTACGTCTATATGTTTGATTTTTTCTGAAAGCAGGCATTTCTTCTTATTGTGTTTCTGCAAGATTCACCCCCCCCAGATGAAATTCCGAAATCCGAGGCACGAAATTAGAGACAAAGTCTTTAATGTTTTAGATTCCGGTATCCGGTATCCGGATTTAAAATTTACATATAATAATCTACGAGTGTTTTTTCAGTCAATAATATACAACTTATTTCTAATAAAAGGTTGACTCTGAGAAATACAACCTATAAAATAAGCTATTGGTAACGGCATAAATAATGCGGGATGTATTGTAACCAAATGCACATTTGCAAGCCAGACACTGACAGGGTGACGTTAAGTTTTACAAATCTTGGGCTAAAATCACATTAGGAAAATCCGAATAGTTTTTCGTTATCAGATAATTATCTTTTAATTTTAGGTCCTTAACAATTCTATGCAATCGGTTTATATCAGAAACTAAAGCTGTAATTTTTGCTTCAAAGGCACTTTTTTTATCAAGGATAAAATCAACTTCTGGTCCCTTATACTTTTGATAGTAATTTAAATTTCCATATTTTTTTAGATTATGAAAGACAAAATTTTCAAAAACGGTTCCCTCCGAAACTTTACTTAAATAATTTAAAAGTCCATTGTCACAAAAATATACTTTTTTAGCACCTCTCACTTCTCCATCTACATTTCTGGTAAAGGGATTAATTAAAAAAATAAAATATGTTTTTTCTAAAAAATTAAGATAAGAGTATACTGTTTCTCTGGAGATGCCAAGTTCAGAAGCGATTTTACTTATCTCAAGTTTTGAACCTATACGACTGGTCAATAGTAAAATCAAATCCCGAAGTTTTCCCAACTCTTTAAAATCCGCTAACGTTCGGATATCTTTTTCAAAGTAAGACGTAAAAATGTCTTTTAATAGTTGTTTTTTTCTTTCTCTATCTTTCTCAACAACCACTGCAGGAAAACCACCAAATTCTAAATGTTCATCTAATAACTTAGAGTACAATTGATAAGAAATTTTGTTCTTATTCTTAGCCTTCATGGAAAATTGCTCATAAAATTTTTTTTCTTTCCCTTTAAACACTAAAAATTCTTCAAAATCTAAAGGAAAAAGTTCATACATTATCTTTCTACCAGCTAATGATTCAGGAAAGAGATTCTTTAAATAAAAACTGCTTGAACCTGTTAAAAAGAACTTTATCTTATAA